>CADBMM010000113.1 GCA_902795795.1 uncultured Lachnospiraceae bacterium
AAACACAGGATGGACCGGCGGCCCGGCTTCAGGCGACGGAAAGCTCGGCAGCAGAATGAAACTGAAATATACAAGGGCAATGGTTACTGCAGCCCTTAACGGTGATCTTGAGAATGTTGAATACAAGCATGACGACATTTTCAATCTTGATGTACCGCAGTCATGCCCGAATGTTCCTTCAGAGATCATGAATCCGAGAGATACATGGGAAGACAAGGCAGCCTATGATGTAAGTGCCAGAAAACTGGCGAAGATGTTCTACGATAACTTCACGAACAAGTATCCGAATATGCCGGAAAACATTTCAAAGGCGGGCCCGAAGGGCGAATGATATGAGTGATATAACATTGCAGCAGATGGAGATATTTGTTGCAGTAGCGGAACGCGAAAGCCTGGCCGGAGCGGCAAAAGATCTATATCTCGATTCGGCCAGCGTTTCCCGCTGGGTCTCCCGGCTGGAATCAACGCTTGGGGTTTCGCTTTTTACCAGGACGAACCACGGAGTGGAGCTCACCGATGACGGACGTTTCTTTTACTACACCTTTAAACCGGTGCTGAAGCATATCCGTTCTGCCATAAACAGCAGAGGCAGAAAATATGTGCTTTCGGATAACGTCCTGCATATAGGCTGCAGCGACTTCGATGAAATAATAGATTTTATCGGGCCGGTGATCAGCAGATTCGAAAGTGAGCATCCTGAGATCCTTGTAAATTTTGAAGTCATGGGATCGCGGGAGCTTCAGGAAAGCCTGGTATATAATTATTATGATGTGATCGTCTGTTATTCATCCATGGGCAATTATCTTGAATTCAACAAGAAATATGTCCATAAATTCGATTCCTATCTGCTGGTGCCTGCAAATTGTGAAGCGGTCAACGGAGACAGTGTTGATTATTCAAAACTTGAGGGCATGGATTTTTACAGAACGATCCCTCCGGAGATGGAAGAGACAGAGGGCCGTATACTGAACCTTTGCAAGTCTCTGGGCTTTACTCCCGGCCAGTTCAAGTATGTGCCAAGCCAGGAGATGATTGCCCTTACTGTAAAAAGCGGACAGGGATTTTCCATCGGAGGACAGACCATGGCGGGGAAAGATCCGTCGGTCGTACGCGCGTTTAAAATAGATAACCCCTATGAAGCGCAGCGCCTGGCCCTGGTCTGGAATAAGTTCAAGGAAAAAACTGCGGTCAAAGCCTTTGTAGACAGTGTGGAAGAGATCAAAGACTGAAACAGACTGTAAATGACACAAAAATCGGGGACGGTCCTTATGGACCGTCCCCGTTCTTAACTGATGTTTTTATTGGTTATTCCTTGATCTCTTCAAATTCTGTAAGGTCGGCTGTGCAGCATGCGCATCTCTTTGCTTCGATCGGGATCTCGCTTAAACAAAGCGGGCATTTCTTTGTTGTAGGAGCTGCCGGTTCCTCTTCCTGTTTTTCACGCATCTTGTTAATGGTCTTGATGATAATGAAGATAACGAGAGCGATGAGGAGGAAGTTGATTATTGCAGCTACAAAAGTTCCGAGATTGAGCATCGGAGGCTCTTCACCGGAGCCAAGGGCAATGTTCCAGGCTTCGAAGCTGAGGCCGCCGAAAATGGCTGAAATGATCGGCATGATGATATCGTTTACAAGTGAAGTAACGATCGCTGTAAACGCGCCGCCGATGATTATGCCGACTGCCATGTCCATTACATTGCCGCGCATAATGAATTTCTTGAATTCAGCAATAAAATTTTTCATTAGAATCACCCCTTCAAAGATATAGTTAATAAAAACTTTGTTGCATTAAAGTATAACAGTTTTATTATGTTTTTTCAATAATAAAAGAAGATAGAAAAAATTAAAGGGATTTAAATTGTTGAAGGGTATAATTTTTTTAGAAAGTTTTTAGTAGTACGGAGCGGTTTATGCCGGAGAGAACGATAAGAGAACAGCAGGAAGAATTTGAGTATACGGCGCTTTCGCAGTATGCGTCTAAAAGTGCGGAATCTGCAGGGAGAGATGTCCCTGAAGAAGAATGCACCATAAGAACGGCGTATCAGAGGGACCGTGACAGGATAGTTCACTGCAAGGCTTTCAGAAGGCTCAAAGATAAGACCCAGGTCTTCCTGTCTCCTCAGGGGGATCATTACAGGACGCGTCTTACACATACACTTGAGGTCTCGCAGATCGCGAGAACGATCGGAAAAGCTTTAAGACTGAATAATGATCTCATAGAAGCCATAGCTCTCGGACATGATCTGGGACATACGCCTTTCGGTCATGAGGGCGAGGCGGTCCTTAATGAAGTCTGTCCGCTGGGTTTTGCTCATTACAGGCAGAGCGTTCGTGTGGTGGAGCTGCTGGAAAAAGGCGGACGGGGCCTGAACCTTACCAAAGAAGTACGGGAAGGTATGCTGCATCATCAGATGGAGAGCAGTCCGCGGACGCTGGAAGCCCAGGCAGTGCGGCTGGCAGATAAACTCGCATATATCCATCATGATATGGACGACGCCGAGAGGGCAGGACTGATCTCTGAAGAAGATATACCGGCAGGGTTAAGGGCAGCAGCCGGAGAGACCTGCAAGGAGAGACTTAATACCTTTGTTATAGACATAGTACAGAACAGCCTTGATAAGCCGCAGGTAGCGATGACAGCTGAAAGGCTTGAAATACTTATGGAGCTGCGCCGGATAATGTTTGACCGGGTGTATAAGACCGGTATCGCCAAATCGGAAAATCCTAAGGTCATCAGGATGATGAAGATCCTTTACGCGTACTATACTGAGCATCCTGAAGAAATGACCCGGGAATACACATCGCTGATTGAAAGAGGCGAACCTTCAGAGAGGGTCGTATGTGATTACATATCAGGGATGACCGATCAGTACGCAATACATATTTTCGAGGAACTGTATGTTCCAAAAGGATGGGAAGTATATTGAGATTCAGCGATGAATTCATAGAAGATGTACGGGCCAGGAATGACATAGTCGACGTTATTTCCGGGTACGTGCAGCTTTCTCATAAAGGAACTTCATATAAAGGACTCTGCCCTTTCCATAACGAAAAGACGCCGTCGTTTTCCGTGCATAAGGGAAGGCAGATGTATCACTGTTTCGGCTGCGGAGCCTCAGGTGATGTCTTTAATTTCCTGATGGAATATGACAGGCAGACTTTTTCGGAAGCTGTGGAATCACTTGCCAGAAGAGCGGGGATGGAGATCCCGCAGGAAAGTGCCGATCCTGTCGGAAGAGCCGAAAAGGGCATAAGGGACAGGCTGCTCGAAGTGCAGAAGGAAGCCGCGAAATACTATTTTTACGTGCTTTATACCCCGCAGGGCAGGCAGGCGCTTAATTACTTAAAAGGCAGAGGCCTTTCGGATGAGATAATAAAAAGCTTCGGTCTCGGATATTCCGAAAAGACAGGAACCGGCCTTTACAATTACTTAAAGAAAAAAGGTTTCACCGACGCGGAGCTCAAGGACAGCGGACTGTTCGTATATGATGATAAAAGCGGCCGGGCCAGAGATAAATTCTGGAACCGTGTAATGTTCCCGATAATGGACCAGAACCGCAGGGTAATAGGTTTCGGCGGCAGAGTCATGGGCGATGCGAAACCGAAATATCTGAATTCACCTGAGACAAAGATATTTGAAAAAAGCCGCAATCTTTACGGACTGTACGCTGCCAGGTCCTCGAGAAAAGATCATATGATCATCTGCGAGGGATACATGGATGTCATATCGCTGCATAGCGCCGGATTTACAAATGCGGTAGCCTCGCTTGGAACAGCGCTTACATCCCAGCAGGCAGCGCTTATACACAGATATGTGAAGAGCGCGATCCTTATGTATGACAGCGATGAAGCCGGAATAAAGGCTGCCAGAAGGGCCATTCCCCTGCTTCGTGAGGCCGGGATCAATCCTAAGGTCTGTGATCTTAAGCCATATAAGGATCCTGATGAGTTCATCAAGGGGCTTGGCGCCGCCGAGCTGGAAAAACGGATCGAAAAGGCCGGAAACGGTTTTATGTTTGAAATAGAGCAGCTCAAAAGGTCCTTCGATCTGACGGATCCTCAGGGAATGGCTGACTTCCAGAATGTTATCGTAGCCGAGCTTCTGAAATTTCCGGACGAGATCGAGAGGAATAGCTATCTCGAAAGCATGGCCCGGACCTATAATATCGATCCTGATCTGCTTCGGAGGCAGCTGGCAAGACTGGCGATGAAGGGAACGTCTCCGCCACCGAAGACGGTGGATGAGATAAAGCCGCCCGTAGCCAGAGTAAAAGATCCGGCAGCACTTCGCGATGAAAAGATCCTGTTATCATGGATGAGCCGGGATGAAGGGCTGACAAAATATCTTAAAGAATACATAACGGAAAATGATTTCACGTCAGATATACATAAGGAACTGGTCAATGCGCTTTATGATCAGGCGAGGTCCGGGACTTTCAATCCGGTTAGTATTTTAAACCGATTTGAAGATGTCGAAGAAAAATCCGCGGCAGCAGCCGTGCTGGAAGGGCACCTTCTTCCGGATAACGTGGATGACAGGAACAGAGCCGTCCTGGAAGTACTCGCGGCAATTAAAGAACGATCTTACAACAGGGCGCTGGAAAGCGCTGATATAACCGATCCGGAAGTAATGCAGAAGTTCCTTCTGGAGAAACAGAAACTCGAAGAACTGAAACGCGGCGGACTCGCCATAGGAGGATAAAGGAATGGAATTCGATAAGGAAAAATTTATAGAAAAGCTTAAAGAACTGGAAAAGTTTGCAGCTACGAAAAAGAATATTATCGAGGCTGATGAGGTCAAGGCCCATTTCAGCGACATGCAGCTGACAGCTGAACAGATGGATAAGGTCAATGAATATCTCGAATCGCATAATATCGACGTCATCCAGTTCAACGAAAATGACAAAGATCTTAATCTCGATGATTCCATTCTTCTCCTTAAGGACGATGATCTGGTGATGGAAGAAGAGGAAGTCGATGTCGAGAATATCGACCTTTCCATCCCGGAAGGAGTAAGTGTTGAAGACCCGGTCAGAATGTATCTTAAAGAGATCGGAAAAGTTCCGCTTCTGACAGCTGACGAGGAAGTCGAGCTTGCCCAGAGGATGGAAGAGGGAGATGAAGAAGCCAGAAAGAAGCTGGCGGAGGCGAACCTGCGTCTGGTAGTTTCTATCGCAAAAAGATACGTCGGCCGAGGCATGCTTTTCCTCGACCTTATACAGGAAGGCAACCTGGGACTTATAAAAGCTGTTGAAAAATTCGATTACAGGAAGGGGTATAAGTTTTCAACCTACGCCACATGGTGGATCCGTCAGGCTATTACAAGAGCTATTGCGGACCAGGCAAGAACCATAAGGATCCCAGTTCACATGGTGGAGACCATAAACAAGCTGATAAGGGTCTCAAGGCAGCTTCTTCAGGATCTCGGACGTGAACCTACTCCCGAGGAGATCGCTGAAAAGATGGATCTGAGCGTGGAGCGTGTACGTGAAATATTAAAGATATCCCAGGAGCCGGTATCGCTTGAGACACCTATCGGTGAAGAGGAAGACAGCCATCTGGGCGACTTTATTCAGGATGACAACGTTCCTTCACCGGCTGATGCCGCGGCATTCACAATGCTTCGCGAGCAGCTTGAGGAAGTGCTTGAAACTCTTACAGAGAGAGAAAGAAAGGTAGTACGTCTGCGTTTCGGACTGGACGACGGACACGCCAGAACGCTGGAGGAAGTCGGAAAAGTCTTCAATGTTACCCGTGAACGTATCAGGCAGATCGAAGCAAAGGCTCTGCGCAAGCTGCGTCACCCGAGCCGCTCAAGAAAGCTTCGTGATTATCTTGACTGATGATGAACGATAAGATACCTGCTCTTTCAAGACGTATGCAGCTCGTGGCGGAAATGGTCACGAAGGGCAGCAGATGCGCCGATATCGGCTGCGATCACGGATATGTGGCTATCTGGCTTTACAAGACCGGCAGATCGCCGCATGTCATAGCGGCGGACGTGCGCAAAGATCCGCTTAAAAGCGCTCAGGAAAATGCAATAGCTTTCGGCTGCGCTGATAACGTGGAGTGCCGTCTGGGCGATGGGCTGACGGTGCTGAAACGGGATGAAGCGGATAGTATCATAATCGCAGGCATGGGCGGAAAGACCATGATATCAATACTGGACGGCAGTCCTGACATAAGGGATGCTGCTTCTGAACTGATACTTGAGCCGCAGAGCGAGGTAAAAGAGGTAAGAAGATATCTGTATGCAAACGGCTTTGAAATAGCTGACGAAAGCTTCGTTCGTGAAGAAAACAAGTATTATCCGGTCATAAAAGCCGTAAGGGCAGGGAAAGCCGCAGAAGTGTCTGAAGAGGAGTATCTGTTCGGTCCCTGCCTTATAAAGAAAAAAGATCCTCTGCTTAAGGAAATGATCGAGAAAAGACAGAGGGAACTTCATTCGATCAAAAACGAACTTGCAAACGGAAAGGATGGCGGCGCCAGGAAGCGCCTCCAAGAGGTGGAGGACGAGTTGTCAATTACCAGGCGCGTCCTTGAAAAATATGAATGATATGATAATTATACTGGCGTCGGCGTCTCCGAGGAGAAAAGAGCTGCTTGAGCTTATGGGCTTTGAACCTGTAATAATACCGTCAAACGCCGATGAAGCGTCGGATATAAAAGATCCTGAAGCTCTCGTGCTGGAACTTTCGAAAAGAAAATGCCGTGATGTGGCGGGAAGTCTGCCGGAAGAATACAGTGATAAAACAGTTATTGTCGTAGGCGCGGATACAGTCGTGGCTGCGGATAAAATGATCCTTGGTAAGCCTCATGGCGAAGAAGAAGCAAGAGCCATGCTTGAAAATATTTCGGGAAGGACACATCAGGTGCTGACCGGCGTTTCCGTGGCCTGCGTGCGCAGTGGAAAGACCACAGCTTTTGAAAGCTTTTCGGAAAAAACCGATGTAAAAGTTGCACAGCTTTCCAAAGAAGCGATAGACGGATATATTGCGACAGGAGAACCATTTGACAAGGCGGGCGCTTACGGCATACAGGGGATCTTCGGTAAATACGTGGAAAAGATCGATGGCGATTATTATAACGTAGTCGGGCTGCCGATATGTTCTCTTAATAAACATCTGGAAGGTATGAAAAATGAAATGCAATGAGATAATAGATATCCTTAATAAGGAGTATCCGCTCTCGGCTGCCGAGGAATGGGACAATGTCGGTCTTCTGGTCGGTAAAAGAGATTCGGAGGTCTCTAAAGTGCTCGTGGCGCTGGATGCATCAGACGAGGTAGTTGACCAGGCCGTAAAACAAAAGGTCCAGCTGATCGTAACGCACCATCCGCTGATATTCGGATCAATAAAGAAGATCAATACCGATACCTTCACAGGCAGCAGGATCATCAGGCTTATTGAGAACGGCATTTCGTGCTATGCCATGCATACAAATTTTGATATATACGGCATGGCGGATCTGAACGCCGTGCAGCTGGAACTCTGTGAGCCTGAGGTCCTGTCATATACGGAAGAAGAAAAAGGCTTCGGAAAGATCGGAACGCTTAAAGAACCGATGAGATACTATGAATATGCTGCCCTTCTGAAGAAAAAACTCGGTATTTCCGATATAAGATGCTACGGGGAAGGAGATCCTTATGTTTCGCGCATAGCCGTATGTTCTGGCAGCGGGAAGAGTTTTGTGGATGAGGCTCTGCTTGCAGGGGCCGATGTGCTGGTCACGGGCGATGTGGACTATCATACCGGAACGGATGCATTTGCGAAGGGCATCAGGATCATAGATGCGGGGCATTTCGGGACGGAGCATGGATTCATAGAATATGTGACCGAAGAGCTTTCAAGGAAGCTGCCGGACTGCGAAGTGATACCGGCACGTCAGACTCCGCCGTATGTATTGATCTGAGCATTTTGACACCGTAATTACTATTGTGGTATTATGTGTACCGCGAGCAGGGCATGTGATCGCTGCCGGCATTTGCCGGGAGAGGAAAGTCCGGGCTTCAAAGGGCAGGATGCCGGATAACGTCCGGCGGGGGCGACCCCAGGGAAAGTGCAACAGAA
>CADBMM010000114.1 GCA_902795795.1 uncultured Lachnospiraceae bacterium
AAACCGGCAGGATGGGAAGCATTTCTGGATGAATTCGACTCATTAAAGGAACTGGAAACAGAAGCTTATATCGTAGATCTTGATCCTGATGACAAAGTTATCGAGGAGATCATGGGAGAGCGCAATGATAAGCGCAGCTATATGCTTGTGCGCTTTGGTTCAGACCCTGAAGCTGAGAAATAACAGATAAAAGAGTGCAGAGTGATCGTTTCGGAGATCATTTCGGACAGGGAAAGATCCAAAAGAGGGGATCGCTTTATTTACAGGAAAGGAAATATGACAATGATGACAGAGTGGGAAGCAGTTCAAAAGAGGATATCATGCCGTTCATTTGAAGACAGGATGATCGATCCGGTTATTCTGCAGAAGCTTAAGGAATGTATTGATCAGCTTAACGAAGAATCGGGCCTGCATTTTCAGCTGTTTTCATCGGATAGCAAAGGAAGACCTGCCATTAAAATGGCAGCGGCCATGTTCAGCGGACCAGTCTATACATTCGCTGCGCTGGTCGGAGGAGAGGATCCTTTATCGGCTGAAAAAGTCGGTTATTACGGTCATCGGTTCGTCCTGTATGCTGAGCAGCTCGGCCTTGGAACCTGCTGGGTGGCCGGTACATATGACAAAAAGTCCATTACTGTTGACGTTCCTGAAGGTGAAAGAGTCTGGGACGTTATCCCGATGGGATATGCAACAGAAAAGATCCCGCTTAAACAGAAAACGATCAGGAAGATGATACGCCGTTCGGACAGAAAGCCTGAGCAGTTTCTGGAGTCGGATACAGCATATGAAAATGCCCCGAATTGGATCAAAAAGGGTATTGAAGCTGTACTTCTCGGACCGTCTGCAGTAAACCAGCAGCCGGTAAATATCATATACAGGGACGGCAAGGTATCGGCTAAGATCTGGAAGAAAGGCAACGGCCTGGAGCATAATGACCTTGGTATTGCAAAGAAGCAGTTCGAGGTCGGCGCAGCATACGCCGGAGTCAACGGGCATTTTCTTCCGGGTGACGGAGCGGAATTTGTAATTGACTGATGAAATGGGAGCTTCCTGATTGGGTTTTAATTGTTTAACATTAGATGAGGAGGAGTTTTAATGCCGTCAATTCTTTGCTTTGGAGACTCAAATACATATGGATATTATCCAAATGGGATGTCGGGCGACCGTTATCCGGCTGATGTAAGATGGACAGGAATACTGGAAAGCAAGGGCTTTACTGTCATAGACGAAGGCATGTGCGGAAGGTCGGTTCCGGTCGATCCGCGCCTTGTGGAGTCGTTCTTTGAAAGATGGGAGAAGCTGGATCCGCCTGATATATTTATGATAATGCTCGGAGGAAATGATCTGCTTCACGATGAATCCGTGACACCGGAAGAAGTGGGAAACAGAATGGACGGTTTCCTTTCTGAGCTGCCTCGCTTAAGCTGGTATGATCCGTCTCATACGCTTCTTGTCGCGCCAGTCCCTATGGTGGAAGGAGCCTGGGTGTTTGACGACGAGCTTATAGAGAAGTCCAGACGCCTGGGGAAAAATTATGAAAGACTTGCAGCAAAGCATGGCATTGCCTTTGCCGATGCAGCTGCCTGGGGAGTAAAAAAAGTCTTCGACGGCGTGCATTTTTCGGAAGAAGGCCACGGGGCATTTGCAAAGGGACTGCTGGATGTACCGCTTGTAAAGATAGCTCTGGCTGAAGGATGAAGCCTGAAAAAACATTTGATAACCGGGCGGCTAATAATAAAAGATAAGGGAGATATTTATGAGAAGACTGAAAAAAAGAAGTAATTTGATCATAACACTTTGTCTTGTTTTTGCACTGACATTAACCGGTGGAATCAATTTGCCTGTACTGGCATCAGGTGAGAATGAAACTCCTGCAGAAACCACGCAGGGGGCATACGATACGATAATCAGCAGTATGTCTGCCAGAGAAAAGATCGGACAGATGGTAATGGCGGATTTCCGTAACTGGAATGCCGATCCGGAAAATGAAGAGTCAAAAGCTGTCCCGGTAACTGAGCTGAACGAGGAGATCCGTGAAGCCATTTCCCGTGACCGCTTTGGCGGAATTATCCTGTTCGCCGAAAACTGTGCGGAGAATGAGCAGACTTTACGTCTTGTCTGCGAGATGCAGGCCGCGAATCTGGATACTGACAGCAATCAGGCAATTCCGCTTCTGATCGCCGCAGATCAGGAGGGCGGCGGCGTGGCCAGACTTGGACAGGGGACCCGCTGGACAGGAAACATGGCTCTGGCAGCAACCGGAGATCCGGAAAATGCGGAAACAACAGCGCAGCATATCGGAGAAGAATTATCAATTCTCGGCATAAACACAGATTTTGCTCCTGTACTGGACATAAACAACAACCCGGAAAATCCGGTAATAGGTCCGCGTTCCTTTTCGGATGATCCAAATGTGGTGACAGAATTCGGGCTGCATTACCTGGCAGGTTTACAGCAAAGCGGCACTGTCACAGCGCTTAAGCATTTCCCGGGACATGGAGATGTTTCCACAGACAGCCACACAGGGTTCCCGACTCTCGCTAAAAGCTATGAAGAACTGAAGAATTTCGAACTGATACCTTTCCAGGCTGCTATCGAAGCTGGCGCGGATATGGTCATGACTGCACATATCCAGTATCCGGAGATCGAAACAGAGACTTACACTTCAATATCCACAGGAGAAGAAGTATACCTCCCGGCGACCCTTTCTCATACGATACTGACTGATATCCTGAGAGAAGATATGGGGTTTGAAGGCGTTATCGTGTCTGATGCCCTGAATATGGCTGCAATCAGCGAAAACTTTGATCTGAAGGATTTAGGAAAAATGGCGATCGAAGCCGGCGTGGACATGTTCCTGATGCCGGTACCGGTAACGGATGCAAATTCTTTGCAGGCGCTGGAGGCCTGGATGGATGATCTGGCTTCAAGGGTCGAAAACGGTGAGATCGATGAGATGCTCGTTGATGCTTCCGTAAAAAGGATCCTCACGCTGAAAGATAAGCATGGTCTGCTGGATACAGTAAACACTGAGCCTTCGGAGGAACAGATCAAAGCAGCGCAGGAGATCGTAGGAGGCGAAGAAAATCATACGCTGGAGTGGGAGATCATGCAGCAGGCAGTAACTATGTTTAAGAATGATGGTTTCCTCCCGATTACGGCACATGACGGTGATAAGGCGTTGGTGCTTTACGATGCTTCCAGCCGCATCGGCAGTTCAGAGTTTGCACGTCAGAGACTCGTGGAAGAAGGCCTGGTACCGGAGTCAGTGACATTTGAGACAATGGTAATGGATCAGGAAAACGCAGAAGCGTGTCTGGCAGCCATATCGGAAGCCGATTATGTGATAGCGGTATCGACAGTGTTCAGCTTAGGCGAACTGGATCCCTCATTGGAAAGCGGCCTTGCTTCCGCAATATTGGATAACGTTATAGAAGAGGTGCATAATCAGGGGAAACAGATCTGCGTGATCAGCGCATATCTGCCTTATGACGCTGCAAGGTATTTGGAAGCAGACGCTGTTCTCATAACATTTGGATCCTATATTATGCGTGAGCTTCCACAGGGCAAGACTGCATACTCCGTAAACATTCCCGCAGCTATCTGCGGAGCTTTCGGTGAGTATGAGTTTACAGGCGCATCTCCCGTGCAGATACCGGAGATGGAAATCGGTAATGTCGGGCTGGATGAAGCGGCATAATGATAT
>CADBMM010000115.1 GCA_902795795.1 uncultured Lachnospiraceae bacterium
ATCAAAAATAAGGCCTCTGTAACCTTTGTCATAGAGGCCTTGAAAATCTATATCATATGTCGTTGCGGCTCTTTGTACGGGAAACAATCCACTGAAAATGCCCATATAAACGCCCTCCGGGTCAGACGAACCGATCACTGATGATAATCCTTCAGGAAATCAGCCAGTCTGTCCATGCAATCGCTCAGTATTCTTACGTCCGGCAAATACACGATCCTGAAGTGATCCGGCTCGTGCCAGTTAAAGCCGCCGCCATGTACTATAAGCACCTGCTCCTTATGCAAAAGATCGAGCGCGAACTGCTCGTCATTCACGATATGGAACTTATCCTGATCCAGCTTCGGGAAAATATAAAACGCTGCCTGTGGTTTTACACAGCTGACTCCCGGGATCTCATTAAGCCTTTTATAGATAAACTCTCTCTGCTCATAGATCCTTCCGCCCGGTTTCACATGTCTCTGGCATGTCTGCCAGCCGCCAAGAGCTGTCTGAACGATAGACTGTGCGGGAACGTTGGAGCAAAGTCTCATGTTCGAAAGCATGTTTATTCCGTCGATATAATCTTTAGCCGCTGCTTTATTGCCCGAAAGGACCATCCACCCGATCCTGAACCCGGCGATCATATGTGACTTTGAAAGCCCGGAAAATGTGACGCAGAACAGCTCCGGAGGAGCTATCGCAGCTGCCGATACATGTACAGCGTCATCGAAAAGCAGTCTGTCATAGATCTCGTCAGAGAAAAGTATCAGCTGGTTGTCAAGAGCTATCTTGATTATCTGCTCCAGAACTTCTTTCGGATACAGCGCTCCGGTCGGATTGTTCGGATTGATTATAACGATAGCCTTTGTCCTGTCTGTGATCTTCGATTTTATATCGTCGATATCGGGATACCATAATGACTGCTCATCGCATATATAATGCACTGCCTTACCGCCGGAAAGCGTTACGCAGGCTGTCCAAAGAGGATAATCCGGAGAAGGTATAAGCACCTCATCGCCGTCATTTAAAAGGGCGTTAAGGCTTAACTGGATCAGTTCGCTTACGCCGTTTCCGGTATAGATATCCTTGACCTTGACATTCTGAACACCTTTAAGCTGATAATACTGCATTATAGCCTTGCGCGCTGAAAACAGGCCCTTGGACTCTGAATAACCCTGGGTATCAGGAACATTGGCTATGATATCTTCAATGACTTCGTCAGGCGCCGAAAAGCCGAAGGTGGCCGGATTTCCTATATTAAGCTTCAGTATCTTTTTGCCGGCCTCTTCCATTCTGGTCGCCTCTTCAAGGACCGGTCCTCTGACATCGTAAAGCACATGGTCAAGTTTTGATGATTTTGAAAAACTTCTCAATTTTATCGCCTTCTTTTTTCAAATAAGTATTTATTTCTTCTCTTTTTCCTTTGATTTCTGGAATTGCTTAAGCTCTTCCATGAAAGTATCGACATCCGTAAATTCCCTGTATACAGAAGCAAATCTTACATATGCTACGGGATCGATATTCTTAAGCTTTTTCATGATAAGCTCGCCGATAAAGGAACTTGGAACTTCTTTTTCTTCACGGCTGAAAACTTCTGTTTCGACACTGTCTACGATCTCAGCTATCTCGGCTGCGGATACCGGACGTTTATGACAGGCCCTGAGCACTCCGGCTTCGATCTTTGCACGGTCATACTGCTCACGGTTCTGATCCTTTTTAATTATTATGACCGGTATCGTCTCGATCTTTTCATAGGTAGTAAAACGCTTTGAACAGTTTTCGCATTTTCTGCGTCTCCTGATAGCATTGATATCTTCCACCGGTCTTGAATCGACCACGCTGGTATTATCGGAATTGCAAAACGGACATCTCATTTTATCTCTCCCCCACTTAATAATTAAAACTGAATTACTGTTCTCTGAAAACTATTTTCCCTGTCTCGTCATTCATGGAATCTATTATCGCCAGCGATTCGACCCTAAGGCCCTTTTCCCTTAAATGACGCCCGCCGCTTTGCTGTCCTTTTTCAATAACGATGCCCACACCTTCGACAGAAGCACCGGCGCTTTGGATCAGATCTATAAGGCCTTCCACGGCACAGCCGTTGGCAAGGAAATCGTCTATGATCAGTATACGGTCGTCACTGTGCAGAAATCTTTTTGAGACTATGACATCATATACCCTGTTATGTGTAAACGACTGGATCTTCGTGCTGTATACATCGCCGGCAATATTTACGCTCTGCGTCTTTTTCGCAAAAACCACCGGCACGTCAAACTGCTGGGCCGTTACACAGGCTATCCCTATGCCCGAGGCTTCGATAGTGAGTATCTTGTTGATATTCACATCCGAAAACCTTCTTTTGAATTCCTTTGCGATCTCATTATAAAGGCCGATGTCGATCTGATGATTAAGAAAGCTGTCGACTTTAAGCACATTTCCGGGAGCTACGATCCCGTCTTTTCTGATTCTTTCCTCAAGAAGCTTCATGCCCATCCCCCGATCATAGTTATTATTTTAGGCTGTTACAGCCGTAAAGACTCCAAATGATACCGCAGCCATTATAACGCCGGCGAGTATAACGCCAAGCATGACAGCGATAACACTCTTTTTAAAATCCATGTCAAGTATGCTGGCCGCCAGGGTGCCTGTCCATGCGCCAGTTCCGGGAAGAGGGATCCCTACAAATATAAACAGCGCAACATAAAGGCCTCTTCCTGCCTTCTCCTGCAGTTTTCTGCCGCCGGCCTCTCCCTTTTCAAGACAAAAAGTGAAAAATTTTCCGATGTATTTTTTATCCTGCCCCCATACAAGCACCTTTCTTGCAAAGAAGAAAATGATCGGGACGGGAATCATATTCCCTATAACTGCAATGATATACGCCTGCATCAGCGGCACCTGCATGCCCACCGCTATGGGGATAGCCCCTCGCAGCTCTATGAGCGGTACCATGGATACAAGGAAGGTTATCAGATATTTAGTAAACATGTCGCATTCTCCGATAAGAGTATTTATATATCAGATCACACCAGCCGCAGCGCAGACGATCACGGCAATGCCAAGGATAATACGGTAATAACCGAACACTTTGAAATCGTGATTTCTTACAAAATTCATAAGGAAACGGACTATCAGCATTGAAACTGCAAATGCTATTACCATGCCGAGTATAAGGCAAAGGAACTCGACCGCCGTGAATGAAAGTCCGAATTTTGCCAGTTTTATAACTGAAGCGCCGAGCATAGCGGGAATCGCCATATAGAAGGTATATTCGGCGGCGCAGGTCCTTGAAAGACCGATTATCAATGCGCCGATTATCGTCGCTCCCGATCTGGAAGTACCGGGCAAAAGGGCAAGCGCCTGGAAGCAGCCTATGATAAATGCCGTACTCAATGTGATCTTCTTTATTTTGGTGATGCTTGCCGGACGGTCCATATTCCATCTTTCGACAAGAATGAAAAGCACGCCATAGATGATAAGCATTATTGCGACCGGTACCGGTTTATGAAGATGCTCTTCAAACCAGTCCTCCAGCAGAACGCCGGTTATCAAGGCGGGTATTGATGAGACGGCGATCTTGATCCAGAGCCAGATCCTGTCCATATAAACATAATTATCGGCGAACTTCTGGAGTTTACCAAAGGATCCCCGGTAATCCGGATTTCTGAACTGGCTGTAAATAAGTCCTTTGTTTTTTTTATGGAAAGGCCAGATCTTGTTGAAGAAAATGACCACGACCGCTAAAATGGCGCCAAGCTGGATAACAACGTTGAACATTTCCATATAGTCTGCCGAAAAATCAGGGGAAAGAAAATTTCCAAACAGTATAAGGTGCCCCGTGCTGCTGACAGGCAGCCACTCGGTAACACCTTCAACTATACCTAATATAATGACTATAAGTATATTCAACATCTCGTATGCGCCCCCGCGAAAACTTCTTTAAATTATACGATAGATATTATATTACGTCAACTTAAGTTAGGGCCAGGCTGCGGCAAAAAAAAGACACGGGACAAACCCGTGCCTTTTCATATTCTGCAGGAGATGGGACTTGAACCCACACGACATTGCTGCCACAGGCACCTGAAGCCTGCGCGTCTGCCTATTCCGCCACTCCTGCGAAGTGATAAGACGCCGCCTCCTTAAAAGGACGATTGGTCGAACCACAAAGCGTATATTATCATTTTAACAATAATGAGTCAATACCTAAATCGATCATTCTTCAAACAATGCATTGACAAATGAATCAGGATCGAATTTCTGAAGGTCGTCGATCTGCTCGCCCACGCCTATATATTTTACCGGAATATCGAGCTGTGACTCTATCGCTACAGCAATTCCGCCCTTTGCAGTACCGTCAAGCTTCGTAAGAATAATACCTGTGACGTCTGCGGCTTCACCGAACTGCTCAGCCTGAACAAGGGCATTCTGCCCGGTCGTACCGTCTACGACTACAAGGGTTTCAAGATAAGCCTCCGGGTATTCCTTTTCTATGATCCTGTAGATCTTTCCCAGCTCGTTCATAAGATTCTTTTTATTATGAAGTCTTCCTGCAGTATCACAGATAAGAACGTCTGCATGTCTGGACTTCGCGGCGGCGACAGCATCGTAAACGACCGCTCCAGGATCTGCACCTTCCTGCCCGGTAATGATCTCCACGCCGGCACGGTGCGCCCATTCCTGAAGCTGTTCGCATGCTGCTGCCCTGAATGTATCGGCCGCTGCCAGAAGCACTTTTTTGCCCTGTCCTTTAAGCATCGCTGCAAGCTTTCCTATGGACGTAGTCTTTCCGACGCCATTTACTCCGATAACTAGCACGACAGATGTCTGATCTTCGAATTTGTAGAGATCGTCTTTCGGCTGCATCTGCTGTTTTATTGATTCAACAAGCACCTCGCGGCATTCGGCAGGATCCTTTATTTTCAGCTCTTCTACCTTCTCCCTCAGATCTTCGATTATGTTTTCCGTGGTCTGGACGCCTATATCCGATGTTATGAGAAGTTCTTCGATCTCCTCATAGAAATCATCGTCTATGCTGCTGCCGGAAAAAACAGCTGCAAAGCTTTTAGAAATATTTGCC
>CADBMM010000116.1 GCA_902795795.1 uncultured Lachnospiraceae bacterium
AGTAGTTGTTGTCGGCGACGCAAACAACACATCCAACGCCATGGATGCAGGATTCCAGGGATTCGAAGCAGGATATTACGCTTAAATTAAAGTTGATGCTGTCGCATTTTGCGTTTATTATATGCAATATGCGACAGCTTTTTTATTGTGATCACATACTGAGCAAACAGTATATTACGGAAGGAGTACGGAATGGATATTATCAGATTAACAGAACCGGTCGTCGTGTCTCATGGTAAGCGAAAGGATCCGCCTGCGCCGCTTGTAGATCCGTCAGGAATAAAGAGAAAGATTCTGGACATTCCGTACAGCAGTGCTTCCGATGTCCTGAAGCTGGATCTGTATCTTCCGGAAGATGGTGACGGTCCGTTTCCCACAATAGTGTTCTTTCATGGAGGGGCTTTCTGGGGAGGAGCCAAAAATGACTTCCAGTGCCTCTATGCATTGAATGGAATTTTCCATGGATATGCCGTAGCGAGCGTGGAATACCGGCTTGCGGATGAAGCGGTATTTCCCGCAGCTGTGCTTGACTGTAAAACGGCAGTACGTTTTCTCCGCGCGAATGCCGGGAAATATCAGCTGGATCCGGAGCGTATGGCGGTAATGGGTGATTCCGCCGGGGCCTACATGGCTGCAATGGTGGGATCTTCAGCAGGGAACCCGGTCTTCAACATGCCTGATATGGAATATCCGGGAGAAAGCGACGCCGTTCAGGCTGTGGTCGGTCTGTTCGGAGCATATGACCTCGTAACGGTTTCCGGGATTGGCGAAGAACAGCTGACAAATCCGGAGGGTATTGACGGAATGCCAGAGATCCCGGAGGATGTTTTCCTCGGACTGGTCTGCCGCGATCATCCGGAAATAGTGCATTTTGCATGGCCCGGAGCTTATATCACAAAGGAATGCCCTCCGACACTTATACAGGCCGGAACTGCAGATGAACTGGTGGGCTATCAGTGTTCTGTCGATCTGGTGGACAGGATCAACGCCGTCTGCGGAGAAGATCGGGCAGAGCTTCAGACCTTTGAAGGGGCGACTCATGGAGATCAGGTATACAGTCTGAAAGAAAATGAAAAACGGTTATTTGATTTCATTGACCGCTATCTGAAATAAGTTTTATTACTGCGGCCTTATGCGAAAACGGGCTGTCTTTGCGGCATACTAAGTATAAGAGAGAAATAAAGGATAATGAAAAAAATCATGTTAACGGTCATATGGGTCATTCTGGCTGCGGCGAGCCTTATATACGGGATCACGATAGCTGGGCTCCACACCGGAAGTCTGTTCTTCGTTTTCTGGATAGCACTTGCGGCGGTTTTCGGATTTTTTGCTTTTGCAGTCGGAACAGGGCTTTTTGCCCACTGGAACCGGCCGGTAAAAGTAATTCTTACGGTATTTATATGCGCCGTTCTTGTGCTGCTCGTAATAGTTGAAGGAAAAATTATTTCGAAGTTTAACGAGCAGGGAGCGGATGGTCTCGACTACGTTATCGTCCTGGGAGCACAGGTACGCGAAAACGGACCGAGCAGCGTACTGAAATTCCGGCTGGACAAGGCGATAGAGTATCTTGAGAAAAATCCGGATACGTTATGCATCGTGACCGGAGGGCAGGGCAGCAACGAGCCGTTTTCCGAAGCGGAGGGAATGGCCGATTATCTGAAGAAAAACGGCATTCCGTCTGAAAGGATAATAGAAGAACCGAAGGCCGAGGATACGATTCAGAATATCAAGTATTCCATGGATCTGATGGAAGAAGGAAGATCAGCCGGCCTTATCACAAATAATTTTCATCTATACCGTGCGCTGCAGATCGCAGAAGCCCAGGGCCTGACAGATGTATGCGGAATTGCCGCGGATTCCACGCCCTTCTATCTGCCGAATAACATGGTGCGGGAATTCTTTGCCATGTTTAAGATGTGGATGAGCAGATGATCTGATCAATAATTGAATTACACTTGACACGCCCGAAAGGGCGTGTTATTTTATATACGACAGTCGTACTACGACAGACGTAGCAACGACAGACAAAGTATTAAAGCAGTCAAAAGGAAAGATATACGTTTATGATAAGCAGCGATATTATCAGAGGTTATAACGATACGATCATTTTGTATCTGCTGCTGGATGCGCCTTCTTACGGGTACGAGATCTCAAAGAGGATCCGGTCCATTTCGGGAGAGAAATATATAATCAAGGAAACGACGTTATATTCCGCCTTTACGAGAATGGAGAAAAACGGATTCATAGAATCTTTCTACGCAGAGAAGGAAGAAGGCGGAAAGCGGAGGACTTATTATCGTATCACGGATGCAGGCAGGGCCTACTACAGCGAAAAATGCGAAGAGTGGAACCTTACAAAAGAAGTCATCGAGAAGTTCATAGCAAAGGAGACGGCAAATGGAAACGCTTAGGAATTATCTTGAAAATATGTTTATGAATCTACCTGTGACCCCGGAGGTGCTGCGTGCAAAGCAGGAGCTCGCTCAGATGATGGAAGATAAATATAACGAGCTGAAGGCCGAAGGCAGAACAGAGAATGAAGCGATCGGAATAGTTATCTCGGAGTTCGGAAACTTAAGTGAGCTTGCGGAAGACCTGGGTATCAATGACGCTGTAAGGGCGCATGACAGCGAGATGGATATGCAGCCGGAAGGACTTCACGTAAATGTGCAGATGGCGGAAGCATATCTGGCGGACAAGGCAAAGAGTGCTGTCCGCATAGGTATAGGCGTTATGCTTTGCATTTTTTCCGTGGTCGGAACGATACTGGCGGCCGCTGTCGAGGACAGACCGGTATTCAGTACAGCGCTGCCGGCCGGCGTAGCAGCAATGTTCATAATGATCGGCTGTGCCGTAGGTCTGTTCGTGTACTCGGCTACGAAGGACAGCGTTTGGAAGGAGCTGGAACGCGGGCCTCTGCAGATGGACTTTTCCACAGTTGAGTATATTAAAAACAGAAAACAATCCTATCACCCCACGCACACCATTTTCATGACTATAGGCATTGTTCTTTGTGTAGTCAGTGTAGTTCCCGTGACCGTGTTTGGGATCCTGGGCGACAGGGCTTCAAGCGGATCGCAAAATGCCGAGAGCATGACAATTGCTGCAGCCGCGTCATTATTCATATTCGTGGGCATAGGCGTAATGCTTATCGTGCAGGGAAGCATCCGCAAGGAAGCGTTTGACAGGCTGCTGAACGCGGGAGGAAAGACGGTCGCCTCAATGTCTGAGGATCCGGAATACGCCGATCTTACGGATACCGGTAAAAGGGTCATGTCTGTATACTGGCCGTGCGTGACCTGTGCTTACCTTGCGTGGAGTTTCCTGACATTCAACTGGCACATTACATGGATCATCTGGCCGATCGCAGCGGTGTTTTCCAAGGTGCTGCAGGCGATCTTCATAAAGAAGGAGGCGTTGTAAGATGAGAAAGCCTTTTCTTATAATCATCTGGTCGATCGCGGCGGTTTGCGCTGTTGTTGGCATAATTATCCATGTGTATCCGGGAAAAGGATTTTCATCGGGAGGCAGATCGATCGATGCCGATTCGTTCAATGCCGGCGGTCAATATGAGAAGACGGGCGCTTTTTCCTCGCTTGATATAGATTGCGGAACGGCGGTCATCACGGTAGGGCAAGGCGCGGAATATGCAGTTGAAATAACCGCCAGGAACCCCTCAAAGGCAAACCGCATGCCGGTATGGGCAGTTGAGGGCAGCACGCTGAAGGTATATCAGAAAGATGATAATTTCATTTCCCTCGGCCCGCTGAATGATACAACATATTATGTAAACGTATCTGTTCCTGGTACTGATGATGAAATGCTTGATAAGATCAATATTGACAGCGGGACCGGAACAGTATCGCTTAACGGGATCAATACGGATCAGCTTATAATTGATACAGGCACGGGATCGGTGAATATATCTGACTGCAGGGTAAACGAGCTGGAGATCGATTCCGGGACCGGATCATTATCGGTAGATCTGATATCTGCGGCAGAAAAAATAGATATCGACAACGGTACAGGTTCAATAGACCTGGCATTGCCCGGAACTGAGGATGATTATAGTGTGGACATAGATAACGGTCTGGGAAGCGTTACGATAGGAGACGAAAAAGTTCGCGGGGAATATAGAAGCAAAGGTTCAGGCGAAGGAAAGATAAAGATCGATAACGGAACGGGAAGCATAAATATCTCGTTTATAACTGAAAAGATTTCATAAATAAAGCAGAGCCGGTGGCAGGCAGATATGTTCTGACGCTTCCCGACT
>CADBMM010000117.1 GCA_902795795.1 uncultured Lachnospiraceae bacterium
AATGCCGGCCTCCTATTATGTAGGCGGCATACTTATCCAACTCATCCTTACTACGGGCATACGCTTTTCCTATCGCTTCTGGCTGGTTATGAAAAACCATGCCGTAAGAGCAAGCAAGACCAGGGTAATGATAGTCGGCGCAGGTTCCGCCGGATTACAGATCATCCGTGAGATCCGCCGGACCGCGGAACTGAACGAGCAGGTCGCATGCGTAATAGACGACAACAGCAACAAATGGAACCGTGAAATAGATAGCGTTCCAATTGTCGGCGGCCGCGAAAAGATAGTGGAAGCCGCGAAAAAATACAATATCGACAAGATCTACGTAACGATCCCGACTTTATCCAACGCAGAAAAGAAGAAAATCCTGGACATCTGCCAGCAGACAGACTGCGAGATCAAGGCGCTGCCGGGAATGTATCAGCTCGCGCGCGGGGACGTATCGGTAGATGCACTTAAAAAGATCAGCATCGAGGACCTGCTGGGCAGGGAGCCGGTAAAGCTGAACGCCGAGCCGGTAGTTAAATACCTCGAAGGCAAGGTCGTACTGGTCACCGGCGGAGGCGGAAGCATAGGCAGCGAGATCTGCCGCCAGGTGGCAGCCGTTCCGGGTCTTAAGCAGCTGATCATATTTGATATTTACGAAAACAACGCTCACGCCATAAAGCTTGAGCTTATGGACAAATATCCAGACCTGAACCTTGTGGTGCTGATAGGCTCTGTCCGGAACAGCCGCAAGATCAAGCAGGTAATGTATGACTACCGGCCGAACGTGGTCTTCCACGCCGCGGCGCACAAGCACGTTCCACTTATGGAAGACAGCCCCTGCGAGGCAATAAAGAACAACGCTATCGGTACGTATTACACGGCGTATGCGGCAATGGCCTACGGGGTGGAGCATTTCATCCTTATCTCCACGGATAAGGCCGTAAACCCGGTAAATATCATGGGCGCCAGCAAGAGACTGTGCGAGATGATAGTCCAGACCTTTGCGAAGAAGATCGATGCAGGGAGAGCCAAAGAGCTGCTTGACCTGAACGCCCATTCAGGAATCGGGAGAAATATACCAGGCAATCCGGTCATACCCGACAGGCCTGTGACCCAGTTCGCCGCAGTAAGGTTCGGAAATGTGCTCGGAAGCAACGGCTCGGTAATACCGAGGTTCCAGGAACAGATAGAAAACGGCGGGCCGGTAACGGTGACCCACCCAGACATAATAAGATACTTTATGACAATACCGGAGGCGGCGTCGCTTGTGCTTCAGGCGGCTTCGTTCGGCGAGGGAGGAAAGATCTACGTGCTGGACATGGGCACGCCGGTGAAAATTGTGGATCTCGCCAGAAACATGATAAAGCTTTCCGGCCTGAAGCCCGATGAGGATATACAGATAATCTTCACCGGACTGCGACCAGGAGAGAAGCTCTACGAAGAGCGTCTTATGGACGAAGAAGGTCTGCAGACCACATCCAACGAGAAAATAAGCGTCGGAAGTCCGCTGGAGTTCAACGAAGATATCTTTTTAGAGCAGCTAAGAGGACTTATGGAAGCCGCATACGAAGACAGGAAAGATATAAGAGACCTCGTCGCGAAAGTCGTGGATACGTACCACCCCGCTGGGGAACACGGGACGGAATATAAGGGTGAGGCGTATAAAAAGCAGATGGAAGCTATGAGTGCGGCCAAGGCATAAAAGCAGAAGCAGGAGTTTTGGAACGATATGATTACTGATTTTTCGAAAGATCCGAGATTTAATGGGATAGAAAGATTTGAGAATAAAATATGGCTTTCTTCGCCCACTATGCACGGCGACGAGCAGAAATGGGTAGATGATGCTATACGTACCAACTGGGTGTCTACAGTCGGAGCAAATATAAACGAGATAGAAAAGCAGGTAGCTGAGTACGTCGGGTGCAGGTATGCTGTAGCACTTTCCTGCGGAACTGCAGCTCTTCATCTTGCTACAAAGCTGGCGGGAAAGAAGCTTTATGGTCAGGCAAGACCGAACACCGGCACGCTGGCCGGGCATAAGGTATTCTGCAGTGACATGACCTTCGACGCCAGCATCAACCCGGTCGCTTATGAAGATGGCGAGGCAGTATTTATCGACACCGAGTATGATACATGGAACATGAGCCCGGAAGCCCTGGAAAAGGCTTTTGAAATGTACCCGGACGTTAAGCTTATAGTTGTTGCGCACCTTTACGGAACTCCCGGAAAGATGGAAGAGATAAAGGCGATAGCAGATAAGCACGGTGCGATCATAGTTGAGGACGCTGCGGAGAGCCTGGGAGCAAAGTACAAGCTCAACGGACAGTGGGTCGAAACAGGCACTCTTGGAGAATACAATTGCATTTCATTCAACGGAAATAAGATCATTACCGGATCCGCCGGAGGAATGTTCCTGACAGATTCAATTGAGGATGCAGATAAGGTCCGGAAGTGGTCTACGCAAAGCCGTGAGGCAGCTCCGTGGTATCAGCACGAGGAGATCGGTTACAACTACCGGATGAGCAATATAATCGCCGGCGTTGTAAGAGGGCAGGTACCTTATCTGGATGAACATATAGCACAGAAAAAGGCGATCTGGGAGAGGTACGAGAAGGGACTGGCTGATCTTCCGGTTAAGATGAATCCCTGGGACAGAGAGAAGTCAGAACCGAATTTCTGGCTGTCCTGCATGATAATTGACGAAGACGCCATGGCTCCGATGGTACGCGGAGAACAGGATTATTTGTATAAGAGCGAAAGCGGGAAAAGCTGCCCGCAGGAAATCCTTGACGCTATAACTGCTTTTAACGCTGAAGGCCGCCCGATCTGGAAGCCCATGCATATGCAGCCGATATATAGGACGAATCCGTTCGTCACGGTAGAGGGCAACGGCAGAGGCCGCACAAATGCTTATATTTCAGGCACTTTTGAGGACGTAGGAGCCGATATTTTCCGGAGAGGACTCTGTTTGCCGAGCGATAACAAGATGACGCCGGAGCAGCAGGACGTGATTATTGACATCATTCACAGGTGTTTTTTGTGATGTCGGCTGAATGTGCATGAGGGCGTAGATAGGACGATGCTACATCTGCTGGACATCAATCAGGGATGTATATGTTCATCTGCTGGACATGAATGAGGGCGTATATGTGCATCGGCTGGATATGCATAAGGTGCGTAGATAGAAAATAAAGCATCGACTGCATATGCATTGGGCAGTTAGATAAAAAGCATCATAAAGGATAGATTCGAATGAAAACAGTTTTGTTTGTGAGCAACGTTTCGGCTGGTTTAATCAACTTCCGGCATGAGCTTATTGAAACGCTTGTAAAAGACTATAAGGTTGTAATCCTTGCAAAAGACACAGGTCGTGTTGATGAGGCAAAGGCTATGGGTTGTGAGTTCTATGAATTTGCTATGGATACTCACGGGAAGAATCCGGTTGCTGAGCTGAAGCTGATTAGTACATATAAAAAAGAAATTCGCAAGATCGCGCCTGATATTGTACTCACTTACACCATCAAA
>CADBMM010000118.1 GCA_902795795.1 uncultured Lachnospiraceae bacterium
GATGCTTCATGAAGCCGGAGTGGACCCTTCTGAGTCTCCGGATTTTGGACTGATAGCAAATATGAGTGAGATCATGCTGGCTATGTTCGAAAGCTCCGAAAAACTTTCATCCTGTTTTGTAGCTGATACATACGGAAACATACTGTTTGTGAATGACCGTTCGGGCGCATATGTTGATGATAATGGAGAGACTCCGGATTTTGCTGTAAGGGAACGTGAATGGTATGTCGAGGCGTCGAATGCAGGTGAGCTTATATTTACAGGCGTGGAAAGCGATGCCTTTACCAATATCAGGAGTGTTGTCTGCGCGGTTCCCGTATACAATAACGGAGAACTGGCGGCAGTTATCGGTGCGGATATTTTCCTCACCTCTGTTGAAGAATATATAAACAGCTCTTCTAACGACAGCGGTTTTATCTGTCTGGTCAACGGCCAGGGCCAGGTTATATTCTCTCCGGCGAAAGAAGGGGTGTTTAAACCTGAACTTTCCGATACTGCTCCTGACCTTAGAGAGAGTGAAAATGAAGATCTCGCTGCATTTGTTTCGGAAGCACTTGAAAAGAATACCGGGCTTTCAGAGATCACCATAGACGGAAAAGCATATTACGTAACAGGAACTCCGTTAAATACCGTGGGCTGGGCAGGTATCTCCGTTATTGATAAGGAAGTTATCCATCAGCCAACCCAGGAAATGCTCGATTCATATAATAATATATCGCAGCAGGCTACAGCCGAGTTTCAGAGCGAGGCCGGACGTGCAGGCAGAACCTTTATTATTCTTATAGTTATCATTGTCCTTCTCGCGATCGCATTTACGCTTTTACTGGCAAAGAAAATAGTAAAGCCTATAGAGCATATGACCGCGCAGATAAATGGCATGTCGGAAAATGGTTCTGTATTTAAGATGAAGAACATATATCGTACCGATGATGAGATCGAGATCCTTGCAGAATCTTTTTCATCTCTTTCCGAAAAGGCAAAAGATTATATTGATCAGATCACTACAATAACCGCCGAAAAAGAACATATCAATACCGAGCTGGCTCTTGCGAAAAGCATTCAGGCTGATATGCTTCCGCATATTTACCCTGCATTCCCGGATCGTCCGGAATTTGATGTATATGCTACGATGACTCCGGCCAAAGAGATTGGTGGCGATTTCTACGATTTCTTCCTGATAGATGATGACCATCTTGGTGTAGTCATTGCCGACGTATCGGGCAAAGGAATTCCTGCAGCTTTATTCATGATGGTTTCCAAGATCCTTATCAAGAACAATGCAATGTCAGGAAAGAGCCCGGCCCAGGTACTTCAAAGCGTCAACGAACAGATCTGCTCTAATAACAAGGAGGAAATGTTCGTTACTGTATGGTTTGGAATACTTACTATTTCGACAGGAAAAGTAATTGCAGCCAATGCCGGTCATGAATATCCGGTCATCAAAAAAGGAAACGGCAGCTTTGATATGTTAAAGGATCCTCACGGGTTCGTTATCGGCGGAATGCCGGGTATGAAGTATAAAGAGTACGAGATCTCGCTTGAACACGGTGATACTATTTTCGTATATACTGACGGTGCGCCTGAAGCATCAAACGCCGGGCTTGAGCTTTTCGGTATGGAAAGAGTGATGAATTGTCTTAACAGAGACCCGGATGCCGATCCTGAGACAATATTGACAAATATGAAGAAGGATATAGACGAATTTGTGGGAGATGCCCCGCAATTCGATGATCTTACAATGCTCGCATTGAAACTGATGTAAGTCTTTAAGGGCTGAAACACCCAAATAAGTCTGATCAGAAGTTAAGCAAAGGAGATTATTTATGAGTTTATTCGAAGAAGCCGTAAAATTTGCCCTGAACGCCCACCAGGGAATGCAGAGAAAAACAGAGAACATTCCTTATATTCTTCATCCGTTGGAGGCTGCAGTAATTGCCGCTGCAATGACAGACGATGTGGAGGTGCTCGCTGCTGCAGTTCTGCATGACACTGTGGAAGATACATCTGCAACTTTAGAGGATATCAGAGAAAATTTCGGAGAACGTGTAGCCTGGCTCGTAGCTTCAGAAACGGAAGAAAAAAGGCCGGATCTGCCTGCCTCGGAAACCTGGAAGATCCGGAAGGAAGAGTCACTCGAAGAGCTTAGAAATACCGAAGATCCTTCCGTAAAGATCCTTTGGATGGGTGATAAGCTTTCAAATCTTCGTTCATTGTATAAGTCCTGGATAGAAAAGGGTGACCTTATATGGCAAAGTTTCAACCAGAAAGATCCCTCACAGCATGCATGGTATTACAGGCAGATCGAATCGATTCTGAGTGATTTTAAAGACAGCGCGCCATGGCAGGAACTTCATTGGATCATTAAGCAGATTTTTGATGGAAAATAACATAAAATCGTTATATATCCAAAGCTGGTCAAAGCTTTTTCTTGAATAATCTGCTTTATTGAATTAAAATAGCACTGTTGTGTTATATGTGCAGAAGTTCTGCAACACGGACGATCGATATACACGGACCGTGTATTATTATGAAAAGAGGTACGAATTTATGAGAACTGTCGGAACGGTTTCAAGAGGCGTAAGATGCCCGGTGCTTAAAGAAGGCGATGATCTGATAAAGATCGTTACAGAAGCCATCACAGGAATGGGAGAGGAACAGAAAGTTACCTTCCATGAAAAGGATGTAGTAGCCTGCACTGAAGCAATTGTAGCAAGAACGCAGGGAAACTATGCGACAACAGATGATATAGCAAAAGACTGCCAGGCTAAAATCGGATCCGATACAGTAGGCATCGTATTCCCAATCCTTTCAAGAAACAGGATCGCTATCTGTCTTAAGGGTTTTGCGAAAGCTTTTAAGAAAGCCTATATTCTTATGAGTTATCCGTCCGATGAAGTCGGCAACCATCTCTTCGACGCAGACCTTCTGGATGAAAAAAATGTAGATCCTTACAGGGATGTCCTTAACGAAGAAGAATACAGAAAAGTCTTCGGATATACAAAGCACCCGTTTACTGGCGTTGACTATGTCGAATATTACAAAGAGCTTTTTGCTGCTGAAGGCTGTGAGGCGGAATTCATTTTTGCAAACGACTGCCGTGAGGTCCTTAAATATACAAAGAATGTGATCTGCTGCGATATACACACGCGTGAACGTTCCAAAAAGCGTCTCATTGCGGCCGGCGGAGAAAAGATCCTTACGATGGCTGACATCATGAATGCTCCGGTTGACGGAAGCGGATATAATGAGACATACGGTCTTTATGGATCGAACAAGGCGACAGAGGATAAGGTAAAGCTTTTCCCGAGAGACTGCCAGAGCTTCGTCGATGAGCTTCAGGCCTCACTTGAGAAAGCTACCGGAGTTAAAATGCATTGCATGATCTATGGCGATGGCGCATTCAAAGATCCGGTCGGAAAGATCTGGGAGCTTGCAGATCCGGTCGTCAGCCCTGCTTATACTTCAGGACTTAACGGAACTCCCAATGAGCTTAAGCTTAAATATCTTGCTGACAACGATTTCAAAGAGCTGGACGGAGAAGAGCTGGCAAACGCAATGAAAGATGCCATCAAAGCCAAAGAGGGCTCGCTGGTAGGTAATATGGCTTCGGAAGGCACAACTCCCAGACGTCTGACAGACCTTATCGGTTCACTTTGCGACCTTACCAGTGGTTCAGGAGATAAGGGAACACCGATCATCTTTATCCAGGGCTACTTTGATAACTACGCAGATCAGTAATATTTAATAATTTCAATGACATTAAACAAGGCTTCCGGTCTGATCCGGAAGCCTTGTTTAATGTGAATTAAGAATTAAATCAGTTTTTTCAGTTCATCTATGGCATCGCGCATAGCGTTAATGGCGGAAACGAAGGGTGCGGCAGTTTCAAGATCGACACCCACGTCTTTTAAAAGCTCGACCGGAGGCTTTGTGCAGCCGGATGCAAGGAAACGGCGGAAACGTTCTACGGCCGCTGCACCTTCTGTGCGGATCATGTTTACGATCGCAACTGAGGCAGAGAAGCTTGTTGCATACTGATAAACATAAAAATTGTAATAAAAATGCGGGATCCTGGCCCATTCCCAGGCGATCTCTTTATCACTTACGATATCTGGGCCATAATACTTTTTATTGATATCAAGATAGAGATTGCTTAAATTATCTTTATTAAGGCTTTCTCCTTTTTCGGCCATCTCATTCGTAAGCATCTCAAATTCGGCAAACTGCGTCTGTCTGAACAGCGTTCCCTTGAACATGTCAAGATAATGATTGAGCAGATAGCGCTTTTCTGCAGGATCATCTGAATTATCAAGGAGATAATAGAGCAGAAGCAATTCGTTGCAAGTGGAAGCGACCTCAGCCACGAATATCTTATACTGGGATTCAAAATAGGGATTTGCCTTATCTGAGTAATATGAATGCATCGCGTGGCCCATCTCATGGACGAGAGTGAACATATCATCGAATTTATTATCGAAGTTCAGCAGCACGAATGGATGATGGCCGTAAGCCGCGGTCTCATAGGCGCCTCCGCGTTTGCCCTTGTTTTCATATACATCTATCCATCTGTTTTCGAATCCCTCTTTGATCACAGAAACATAATCATCGCCAAGGGGAGCAAGAGCCTTAAGCGCAGTTTCCTTAGCTTCGTCAAAAGATACTTCCTTCGTGAAATCTTTCAGCATTGGTACATAGATATCGTACATATGCAGTTCATCAACGCCTAACAGTTCTTTTCGAAGGGAAACATATGAATGAAGCGCATCGGCGTTTTCATTTACGGCCTTTATCAGGTTTGTATAGACCGAAGGAGTAACGTCATTAGGTATGACAGCAGCTTCAAGAGTGCTCTTATACTGTCTGGCGCGGGCGTTGAATATAAGACCCTTTACATGGCCGTTGTAGAGAGAAGCATATGTGTTTAAAAGCTTATTGTATTCATTGTAATAAGTAGTAAAAGCATTGCGGCGGACTTCACGGTCGGGGCTTAAAAGGAAGCCTACGAAGCGACCGTTTGAAAGAGTGGCCTCTTCACCGTTTTCATCCTTAATTGACGGAAAACTCATATCGGCGTTATTAAGAAGGCCGAAGGTATTCGCAGATGCTGAAAGGCTTTCAGCTGAAAGCGCCATAAGCAGCTCTTTATCGGAAGAAAGAGTATGATCTTTAAGGCGAAGCGCCTCATTTATATAATACTTGTATTTCAGTAATTCAGGACATTCGGCATAAAACTTTTCAAAGGTATCTTCAGGTATCGCAAGCAGTTCGGGATCGATGAATGATATCTTTGCGACAGCATCAGCTGTAATGTTTTCCGCTTTGGCCGACATTGCCTGGTGAGCTGTATTTCCCGTATCTTCATCCGAAAGACACATTGCATAATTTGAAACGCAGCTTATACGGATATACATCTCTTCAAGAGAACGCAGAGCCTCAAGGAGAGAAGCGGAAGAAGATGCAAGCTTTCCTTCTGACGTAGCGATCCTTTCACTTAATTCTTTTATGCAGGTTATGTCTTTTTCCCATGCTTCCTTGTCTGTGTAGATCTCGGAAAGGTCCCATGTGTTTTCTGTTTTCACTTCATTTCTGTCCGGCAGTGCTTTTGCCATTTTTCAGGTTCTCCTTTTGTCCAATATTAAAGGCTGCCGCCAAATACGAAAGCGGCAGCACCAGTCATAATTAAAGCATATCTTGTAAATTCCTTCAAGAGACCGCTTCCGCAGTTATAAAGCGGCTTTGATCGCGGCAAGAAGTTCATCAAATTCTTCGAAAGCAGGGATATCGCTGTACTCGGCCTTGATGCTTTCAGGAGCGCGGAATAAAAATCCTGCTTTACCGGCTTTTATCATCGCAAGGTCGTTGAACGAATCGCCGCTGGCTATCGTTTCAAAGCCGCAGGACTGAAGAGCCTTTACTGTAGTAAGCTTGGAGTTTTCACAGCGCATTTTGTAGTCAACTATCTCGCCTGTTTCGGAAACAACGAGAGTGTTGCAGAAGATGGACGGCATACC
>CADBMM010000119.1 GCA_902795795.1 uncultured Lachnospiraceae bacterium
ACGAGCATAAGCAGTGCTGAAAATGTTTTGATCTTTTTCATGATTATCTCCTTTAAGCCTCAGCCCCGGTCGGGATCTGAATATTTTTATTCTTTTTTGATTTTTTAACTTTCTTTTTCTTTTCTTTTTTCGGTTTAAGCTCGGATACTTCGGCCGAATACATCGATACGAGCATGCATATGATGTAGGTCTGCATTATCGCATGGATGCAGGTAAAGAGAATTCCTACCAGGACCGGAAGTACATAGCTCAGCATGATGACGAAGTATACAAGCTCCGTTACCAGAAGTCCTGAGAGCAGCGCGCCGAAAAGACGGAAGCTCATGGATATCGGAAGCGAGAATTCCTTAAGTGTATATCCGACGCCCTTGATGCCGTTTCCGATTATGCCGCATGCCATGATCACAAGGTAGGACATAACGCCGTAGCATATCGCGCAGTTGATATCAGAGACCGGAGCGGGCATTGCTATTGAGCTGCCGGTGGTCGTGACCAGCTGTATGCCGAAAAGCTCGGAAATCGTGCCGATGAAAATGAAGCATCCGGCGGCCATCATATATGCCCCGAGGAAATGGTTCAGCTTTTTCAGCCTTGTATGCGCCTGGCCTGAGAAGAAAGATACCAGCATCTCGATGACCAGCTGCACTTTTCCCGGAACCAGCTTGAATCTCGGAACAACGAATATCCGAAGGATCAGAGCGATCACAAGGATGGCAATGGTTACTATAAATCCGGAGAGCACGCTCGGATTGACAGCAAGTCCGAAGAAATTCACCTTGTTGACATCGTGCATTACCGCGTCGCGCATCATTACGGCAAGAGATTCTTCTTTCTCAATGCCCTTGAAGACAATGGTGCCGATAAGCGATCCGATGATCCAGACGGCGCATACGATGATGCTGATCCGCTTGACCTTCGGGGTCATAAGGTTTTCTCTCTTCTTACGGGGCTTGCGCTTGAAGAAATTGACAGTTCCCTCAAGGAACGCCTGAAGACGTCCGGGTACATATCCGAATTTCGGCACGGCAAAGAGCCGTATACAGACCGCGATGATTAGTATCGCAAGGACTATAAGAAATCCGACGAATGCAGCCGGACCGACGGTAATTCCGAATATTCGGATACCTGCGGCGTCACCGGAGCCGTTACCCGGCGCCCATTTAATTACGTAGGCGCCTATTGCCGCCAGTAATATCCAGACGGCAAAAAAAGAAAGGCCGATGACTCTTGATCTGTTTTTCATTAGTCAAATCCCCTTTATATAAACAATGACCACTTTATCTTAGCACTTTAAATAAAAAATACAAGGCTGGCTGAATTAAAAAAGTGCTAAGATAAATTAGCAAAGGAATGAATTTATTGGCTATTTTAAATATCGCCGGATGTAGCCTTGAACTGCAGATGTTTTATGATCTTATGGTAATACTTGCTAAAAAAAACGATACACGATATAATAAGCCGGAAATTCAAGCAATACGGAGGTTTTTATTATGACCATCACAAAAGATATGACTATAGGAGAACTTATAAGGACAGACGAGAACGTGATCCCGATCCTTTTAGGTGCAGGAATGCATTGCCTTGGCTGCCCGGCTTCACAGGCTGAATCGCTTGAAGAAGCGGCCATGGTCCACGGCATAGATGTTGATGAGCTTGTAGGACAGATCAACGATTTCCTCTCCTGATACGGAAATTACTATGTATTTAAGGGGCTGTCGTTCTAGTCATTATTTATGCATAAACTGAATATTCCTTCCAGAAATATTCAGTTTATGAAATAAGACGGCTAAGTGCGACAGCTCCATTTGTATTTAATGATCTTCCGTAAAGAGAAGAAATAGTTAAAGAGGATAAAGAATGCGGGAGCAGTACGCTAATATAATAGTAGATATTTCGATCGACAAGCTCGACCGTACATTTTCATACCGTATCCCGCCGGAGCTTTTCGGGCAGATACATGAGGGCTGCCGCGTGAGGATCCCCTTCGGCAGGGGAAACACCATAAAGGACGGTTATGTCTATTCCATTACGGATTCGACAGATGTAGATCCCGGAAAGATCAAGGATATCCTCGAATATATACCTGAGGCCGTGACGGTGGAGGGCAGGCTTTTCGCGCTTGCTGCCTGGATGAGAAGCACCTATGGCTCGACGATGAACCAGGCTCTCTCGACCGTACTTCCGGTAAAATATTTGAGAAAACGCAAAAGCACGGTCAGAAAACCGGCCTTTGCCTTCGACCCGAATATTGAACGCACGCCATTACCTGAGCTGACAAATGAGCAGAAGGCTGTATTTGAAGGCATTCTCGAAGAGAGGGAGGAGCAGGGCCGCCCTTCTTTAATATATGGAATAACAGGCAGCGGAAAGACCAGTATTTATATAAGGCTTATAGAGAAGGCCATGGCAGA
>CADBMM010000120.1 GCA_902795795.1 uncultured Lachnospiraceae bacterium
GTCTGTAAGACATATGCGCGAGTGGCTCAGGGGTGGAGTACAACCTTGCCAAGGTTGGGGTCGCGGGTTCGAATCCCGTCTCGCGCTTTTTCTTTTTGCCTTTTTCAGGCTTTTCCAAACAGGATCAGCAAATCAGTTAACGAACGAACAGGGCTGCCGCATTAATAATGCTGCAGCCCTTTTGATTCAATTCTTATGGCAGGAACCTTTCATCGCACATCCGGCGCAGCCTGCACCGCAGCCCGACTTCCCGGCTTTTTTATCTTTGACGATAATTCGAATAATAAGTAATACGACCAGAATAAGAATCGCAGTGACCAGAACCGTCCCCCAGTTTGCGCTCAGCCATTCTATCATTTAGTGTCAGCTCCTTTTATATCAGTTCCGACTGCCGCGTACTTTGCGGCAGTCGGATCACATTTTAACAAAAAACTTACTTTACTTTTACTGTACCGGTAAACTTCGTTGCTTCCGTATATTTCTTAAATCCAAGCATGTAAACGATGCAGGCAATAAAGAACAGAGCCACGATAAATCCGATAATATTTCCATTTCCCGTGAACATTCCGCCCAGCTGGTTGATGATAAGGGCGATCACATATGCAAACGCGCACTGATAACCTATCGCAAACCATGTCCACTTTGCATTGTTCATCTCACGTTTGATAGCTCCGATCGCAGCAAAACAAGGTGCGCACAACAGGTTGAACACCAGGAAGGAAAATCCTGTCACGCCTGTAAAGGCCATTGCCAGGTTCTGATGCACGGTTCCGGCGCCGCCCTGGTAAAGGATCCCCATCGTACCAACGATGTTCTCCTTTGCAACAAGTCCCGTAATGGATGCCACAGCCGCCTGCCAGGTGCCCCAGCCAAGAGGAGCGAAGATCCATGCGATCGCGTTTCCGATAGATGCCAGGATCGAATGATCAAGCTGATCCTCGGAAAGCATCTGGAAGGTGCCGTCCACGGTTCCGAAGAAGCTTAAGAACCAGATCACGATCGTTGAAAGCAGGATGATCGTTCCGGCCTTTTTAATGAATGACCAGCCGCGTTCCCACATGGAACGAAGTACATTTCCGACTGTCGGCAGATGATACGCCGGCAGCTCCATAACAAACGGAGCCGGATCGCCCGCGAACATTTTCGTCTTCTTCAGCATGATACCGGAGATTACGATCGCAGCCATTCCGATAAAGTATGCAGAAACAGCCACCCACGGGGAACCGCCGAAGATCGCAGTCGCGACCATGGAAATAAACGGCAGCTTTGCACCGCAGGGGATGAAGGTCGTGGTCATGATCGTCATACGGCGGTCACGTTCATTTTCGATCGTACGTGATGCCATAATTCCGGGGATTCCGCATCCCGTTCCGACGAGCATCGGGATAAAGGATTTGCCGGAAAGGCCGAATTTGCGGAAAATACGGTCCAGGACGAAGGCGATACGCGCCATATAACCGCAGGCTTCCAGGAAGGCCAGCATAATGAACAGTACGAGCATCTGCGGAACGAATCCCAGCACTGCTCCGACACCGGCAACGATACCGTCAAGGATCAGACCTTTGACCCAGTCGGCAGCACCGATCTTATCCAGACCCCTTTCCACAAGGACCGGAATGCCCGGCACCCATACGCCGTATGTGGAAGTATCCGGAGCGCCATAGCCTTCTTTATATTCTGTATTAAGATACTGTGCGACTGCATTTTCCAGATCAGCTTTCGTTGTTTCCGGAACTTCTTCGATCGCCAGAGTCTCTTCATCTTCAAGATAATAGGTTACGCTTGCATCTGCAGGAGTTGCTGCGATCAGCTCTTCCAGAGCTGCCTTTGCAGCAGCTTCATCATATTCTTCCGCTTCAATATCAATAGCTTCGGCCATCTCATCCGTACCGTATTCGCCGATGAAGGCATCGATGATCTGATCTGTATCGCCGTACTCTTCTGCCGCAGCTTCATAAGCGGCAGTGCCGTTGCCGAAAAGATGCCAGCCATCGCCGAACAGTCCGTCGTTAGCCCAGTCGGTTGCAGCCGTGCCAACGCCGACCATCGCGACCCAGTAGACAAGAAACATTATTCCGGCAAAGATCGGCAGCCCGAGCCAGCGGTTCGTGACGATCCTGTCGATCTTATCGGAAGTTGTAAGCCCCGCCGTTTTTCCTTTTTTATAGCAGGATCTGATTACTTCCGCGATGTAGATATATCTTTCATTGGTAATGATGCTTTCCGCATCATCGTCCAGTTCCTCTTCAGCTGCCTTGATATCTTTTTCGACATGCTCCATCAGAGACGGATCGATCTTTAACTGTTCAAGGACTTTTTCGTCCCGCTCAAAGACCTTGATCGCATACCAGCGCTGCTGCTCTTCGGGCATGTTATGAACAATGGCTTCTTCAATATGCGCCAGCGCATGTTCAACCGGTCCTGAAAATGTATGCTGCGGAACAGTCTTAACTGTTCTGGCCGCATTTATCGCCGCTTCCGCCGCTTCCATTACACCTGTGCCTTTTAATGCCGAGATCTCAACGACCTTGCAGGCCAGCCGGCGTGACAGCTCTTCGATATTGATCTTATCGCCGTTCTTTTTCACGATATCCATCATGTTCACGGCAACGACGACCGGGATCCCCAGCTCCACGAGCTGTGTGGTCAGATACAGGTTCCTTTCAAGATTCGTTCCATCTATTATATTTAAGACCGCATCCGGTCTTTCTTCGATCAGATAGTTCCTTGCAACGACTTCTTCCAGAGTATAAGGTGAAAGGGAATAAATTCCCGGAAGGTCCGTGATCACGACTCCATCGTGCTTCTTTAGTTTTCCTTCCTTTTTTTCAACTGTAACGCCCGGCCAGTTTCCTACGAACTGATTAGACCCGGTTAAGGCGTTAAACAGGGTCGTCTTACCACTATTCGGGTTGCCCGCAAGGGCAATTCTCACATCCATGTTTCTCCTCCCAACTTATTAGTTTTGGCTAACTGATATACCAAAAAAATGCTGCCTCAAACGGCAGGTGTCAGTTTAGTAAGATCTGTTTTAGTCTTCCACTTCGATCATTTCCGCATCCGCTTTTCTCAACGACAGCTCATAATTGCGGACATTTATTTCAATAGGATCTCCCAGCGGCGCAACTTTTCGTACAAAGACTTCTACCCCCTTCGTGATCCCCATATCCATGATCCGGCGCTTTACCGCACCTTCACCGTGCAGTTTTTTTACCCTCACGGTCTCGCCGATCTTTACTTCTCTCAGAGTCCTCATCTTAGTTTACTGCCCGGATAACATCTGCTGCCCGGGCCTCTCCTTTCTACCGGTTTTCTTCCGGTTTCTCATGAAACCGGATCATTATCGTCCTTAACATTTTCATTCGGATCGATCTTCCGCAA
>CADBMM010000121.1 GCA_902795795.1 uncultured Lachnospiraceae bacterium
ACTGAGCGAGATATTGTAGCAGATCATCGCATAGACCATGACGAACGCCATGAAAACAGTAAAGACAACATCCTGAAACTTATTTTGTGGTAACACGTTAAAATCTCCTTTCATAAAACGGTGAAGACGTTAGCGTGTTGTTCGTTATCGCCCATGGAGGGTGTGCGTTTCAAATGATACCTGTCTTACATCTTCTGATAGTTTTTTTCGACGAATCGTAATTATAACAGAAAAGCAACTGATATGTAATACTTAATTTTGATTTTATTTAGTTATATTATAGAAAACACGATTTGTAGAAAAGAAGGTTCCTTGCTGGGAAGGAAAACGATTAAGAAGAAAGGGGATCGGATGGAACTACAGGAATTGCTGGAATATTTTAAAACAAACGATACGATCGGTGAAAATCAGGAAATGATCGATCTGATGCGGTATTACTGCCGCGAAGCGCAGAAAATCACAATCGATATCAATACAAAATATCATGAACCGGCAGAAATTGCGGAGCTGTTTTCGCAGCTTATCGGTAAACAGGTCGGGGAAGGTTTCGGGCTGTTTCCGCCGTTTTATACAGATTTCGGAAAGAATATCACGATAGGTAAAAATGTATTCATCAATGCTGACTGCAAATTTCAGGATCAGGGCGGCATTACGATAGGTGACGGTTCACTGATCGGACATGGAGTGGTTCTGGCAACGCTGAACCATGATATGGATCCGGCGAAAAGACAGCAGCTTCATCCGGCGCCGATCATCATAGGTAAAGGAGTCTGGGTCGGAGCGAATGCGGTTATCACGGCAGGAGTAACAATTGGGGATAACGCTGTGGTTGCAGCAGGCGCAGTTGTGATAAAGGATGTCCCGGCGAACAGTGTTGTAGGAGGCGTACCTGCGAGATTTATTAAAAGGATTGATGAATGATTTGAGAGGAAATATGAACAGACCAATATTGTATGTGAATGCCTGTGTGCGAAAAGAGTCAAGAACCAGGGACCTGGCGGAAAAACTGCTCTCAAAGCTGGGCAGGCCATTTGAAGAAATTTTGCTGGAAGATATCTCTTTCCCAACCATCAATGAAGAATTTCTCAATGCACGTGATCAGCTTATTTCAAAAGAAGATTTTCAAAATCAGTTGTTTGACCTTGCCCGTCAGTTTTCCGAAGCGGATGAAATTGTGATTGCGGCTCCGTATTGGGATCTTTCTTTTCCGGCAATGCTAAAGCAGTATCTGGAACAGGTCAATGTTGTGGGAATCACATTCAAGTATTCGGAAGATGGTATCCCGGTTGGACTTTGCAGGGCAAAGAGGCTTTTTTACGTGAGTACTGCCGGAGGCTTTTACGCTCCGGATGAATATGGCTTCGGATATGTCAAAGCTCTGGCACAGAATTACTATGGGATCCAGGACGTCAGGAAAATAGAAGCACTGGGGCTTGATATTTACGGAGCCGACGTCAATGGGATTATGACATCGGCAGCAGAACAGTTGGAAGAAATGGACTTAGGCTGACAAATCTGGCCTGCAGGATCAGCATTCTGGAGCAATGTTGTAATAAAATGAAAAACTTATTGATAAACGGACTGACCATCAATTGGGAATATATAGATCCGGACAGTTATCTTCGAAATATTGAAGCGATAAAAGACCTTCAGGAGCTTGAGATTCATAAGCCGGTCACTTTCTTTGTCGGTGAAAACGGCAGTGGGAAATCGACACTTCTGGAGGCCATTGCTGTTGCATACGGTTTTAACCCCGAAGGAGGGACCAGAAATTATAGCTTTTCGACGTATGATTCTCATTCGGAACTTTGCGAGGCGATCCGTCTGTCAAAAGGTGTGCGAAAAGCGCAGGGAGGATATTTCCTTCGGGCGGAAAGCTTTTATAACGTAGCTTCCATGGAAGAAGAATACAGCAGAGGTCCGGGCGGAAGGCCTCAGCATCTGCATAAAAAATCCCATGGAGAAAGCTTTATGGCGATTGTGCAGAATTATTTCCGGCCTGATGGACTATATCTTCTGGATGAACCGGAGGCTGCACTTTCACCGCAGCGGCAGCTGACACTGCTGATAGAGATCCACCGGTGTGCAGCCCAAGGAGCGCAGTTTGTCATCGTTACGCATTCGCCCATTCTGCTGGGACTGCCGGAGGCAGAGATACTGAGCTTTGATAACGGATCGATACATCCGTGTGACTATAACGAAACAGATAGCTATCGGATAACATCAATGTTTATTAACGACAGGGAACGGATCATACGCCGCTTATTGGACGATCAGTTTGATTAAAAAAGTGCTCCGGGAAAGGAAGATGATTTATGATTTGCCATGCATTGCAGGCGGTCGCGTACTTTCACCCGCATGCGTTCGATGCGGGGTCTGATCTCTCGGAATGTGTACATATAAAAGTCCTTTAAAAGCCCATAAATCCATATAGAACAGGTTCTGCTTAAGAATAATGAAAAGATATAAATCCATGTAATTTCAT
>CADBMM010000122.1 GCA_902795795.1 uncultured Lachnospiraceae bacterium
GCACCTGTCAGGGAACTGCTTTCTGTTATATAAAAGTCGAGTTCGCTGATGCTGTCCCAGAGAATGTTTCCTTCCATCTGCTGCTTGATCGCAGTAAAAGTGCAGTCTGCTCCGTTTGAGCCTGTGCTTCCCCAGCCCCTTCCGTTGCTGTTGCCGGTGCACTTAAGGAAGAAATCGCTGTTATCTGCATATGTGATATCCACATCACTTATCACAAATGTGGATTCTGTATTTGTGGTGTAGAACATACCGCCGCTTTTGGCTGTCAGATCACCTCCGACCATCTGGAAAGTACTGTTGCCTTCCTCAGAGTCGCCTGACATGCTCTGGTAGAGGATGACGTTCCAGACGCAGTCATTCTGTTCATTGTCAGTCGGCATGTCTCCGGTGAGAGAGCAGTCATAAAGTCTTAAAGTGTTCAGACCTTCTATGCAGACCGCTTCGGATCCTGTTGCAACGAGATCGGCATCGTTGATCGAAATATCGGCTGTGCAGTAAACTGCAGGGGATCCTGTTCCATTGGATGTATATGTACCGCCATCGATCACCATTGTACCGCCGCCTCTGTCGCTTCTTATGGCTGCTGCAGATTCGCCGTTGGTCGTAGCTGTTACGTCATATGCATAAAGAGTACCGCCGCCCGCTGCATGGATACCGCCTGATGTGTTCTGCTCTGTAGTTATAGTGGTATCTTCTACATATGCTATACCGTCTCCGTAGGCAAATACGCCTGCTCCGCCAGCTGCATCAGTATCGATCGTGGTATCCGAAATATATGCCGTGCCGTCTTTTACAAGGACAGCTGCGCCTACGCCGTAGAAGCTGGAATCGTCACCGCCTGTGCTGTCAGAGGATTCTCTGGTGACTGACGCATCACTTATCGTAACAGTCGCACCGTCTGTGACAAGAACAGCGTTTTCATCGGTACCGGTAGAAGCTATCGATTCTCCGGTGACGGTCGTATCTTCGTTATATTCGTTCACGGCTGTATATGATATATCGGAAGAGCTGCTTCCAGGAGCTCCGCCAGGTCCGCCGCTCATCTTGCCTCCGGGACCTCCGTGGCCTTCAGTGCTGCCGGAGCTTCCGGGACCCATGCCGCTTTCGCCGTCAGGCTTTGCCGGGGGTGCTTCACCGTTTCCGGGGCCCTTGCTCATGCTGTCGCTTTCGCTGTCAGGTTTTTCCGGAGGCATTTCGCCGTTTCCGGGACCTTTCTTGGACTCAGATGAGGATACTGACGATGTATCTGATACTGATTCTGCTGATGTATCGGAAGAGGATGCCAGTACAGCCGTGCTTCCGACTGAAGAGAAGGTCATCGCAGCTACTGCTGTCAATGATAATGCGAGATTGAGATATTTGTTCTTCATGGTATTACCCCTTTCATAAAAGAATATGCTCTGTTCAATGACTGTTATGATCTGTCATTTCTGACTGGTCATATCAAGTTCATGCTCAGAGCATACATTTTGGAGGTGTTGAATTTTTGTTCAATATGTGTAAAGTCTGTGAAGCCTGATGTTGCAATTTGAAAAATTATACCTTTTCAAAATCATGCGGCGGGCATTGTTATTTGGCAGCTGGTTCATTTACAGCCGGCTTTTTTCCTGCGAAGTAGATCGCGTTAACGGGGCAGTCCGCAGCACATTTGCCGCAGCCGCCGCACTTTTCGAAATCTATACGCGCAACATTATTCCTGATCTCAATGGCGGAAGAGGGGCAGTTGCGAACGCATTTACCGCAGCCTATGCAGCCGGCGGTACATTCACGCCGGGTGACAGGAGCTTTCTTATGATTAGAACACATAACTATGGGTTTCGGACGATCGTTCGCTTTATAAAGGAAGATGATCCTCTTGGGACAGATAGTCTTGCAAACACCGCAGCCCGTGCATTTATCAGGATCGACGTGGGCGATTCCGTTGCTTATCGTTATCGCGTCGAATTTACACGCTGCCGCACAGTCGCCAAAGCCCAGACAGCCGAAGGGACATGACGAGTTTCCGTTGTACAGGACATTACACGCGGCGCAGCTCTCTATGCCCTGATATTCATATCTTTTCTGTGTGTGGTCGAGATCACCCTGGCAGGCGATCATGGCTTTATACTGAGTGCTGCTGCCAACGTCAGTTCCCATAATAACGGATATTTTTCTTGCTGCGGTAATTCCGCCGGCACTGCACTGGTTGCCGGGAGCCCCGTCTACTACGATAGCTCTTGCGTAATCCGCGCAGCCTGCATATCCGCAGGAGCCGCAGTTTGCCCCGGGCAGAGCGGCTTCGATCTCTTCTATGCGGTCATCGTTTTTTACGGCCAGAAATCTGGAAGCTATGACCAGAAGAACTGCCCCGATAATTCCAATTATCAAAATTATAAGTGTTCCCGGTATTAAAGGATTCATATATCCGATCCCCCTTAAAGTCCGAAGATGTTTTCAACTATACCGCCAAAGCCGGTAAAACTTAAGGAAACTATCGCGGCAGAAATTAAAGTAAGAGGCATCCCCTTAAAGACCTTCGGCGGTCTTGCAGCTTCGACCTTGATGCGGACGATGGCGAAAAGCACCATGGCCAGCATAAATCCAAGCCCCGCGCCAAGAGAGCAGACAAGTGATTCGACATATGTATAGCCCTCATCGATGTTGAGGATGGTTACGCCGAGCACTGCGCAGTTGGTAGTTATGAGCGGAAGGAAAACGCCAAGGGAACTGTAAAGCGATGGCGAGAATTTACGTATCACCAGTTCGAGCAGCTGTACCAGCACGGCAATTACCATGATAAAGGCTATCGTCTGCAAAAATACAAGGTCATACTTTTCGAGGATCTGCTCGAGGGGCCATGTGACAGCCGTAGCGATGAACATGACTATCGTTACCGCAACGGACATGCCTGTAGCGGATTTTATATTTCTGCTGACTCCAAGGAAGGGACAGATGCCCAGGAATTTAACTAACACATAGTTGTTTACAAGGAGCATGCTGAAAAATATTGCACCTAATTTTGCTGCCATTATGCGTCACACTCCTTTCCTGTACATCCATCGGCATGCGGGCAGGAGCCGCATCCGGATTTTCGTTTAATAGTATTCCCTGTTTTTTCTTCGATCCAGACGACAAGGGCCATGAGCAATCCGAATACGAGGAAACCTCCCGGAGGTGTTACGAACATGATCATCGGTTCGAACGGGAGATGAAGATCAAGACCGAAGAAAGTACCGTTACCGAGTATCTCCCTTATGCTGCCCATAAGTACTAGCGTTACCGTAAAACCAAGTCCCATGCCAAGGCCGTCAAGCGCCGAGTCAAGCACCTTGTTTTTGGAAGCGTACATTTCAGCACGGCCCAGGATTATACAGTTAACGACGATAAGCGGCAGATAAACACCTAAAGAGGTATTGAGTGACGGGAGATATGCCTTCACCAGCATCATAAGCATGGTAACGAAGGCGGCAATTATGGTTATATAGGCCGGAAGCCGGACCTTGTCGGGAATGATGTTGCGGAGCA
>CADBMM010000123.1 GCA_902795795.1 uncultured Lachnospiraceae bacterium
GAGCCCGAAGACGAATGGCTAGTCGATCTTGGGCCGTGGTCGAGAGATATGCTTACATCGAACGACCAAAGGCCCTAGAGAGACTGCCAATTTGGCTGAGGGGGATGCGAGCCCGGGAGCGTCAGAATATATCTGACAGCCGACTTTATTGATTGAAAAATCAGTTTTTAGTCGGTATTTCGCCGCATACATTGTCCCAGCCGGCTTTGGTGATGTACCAGCTGTTTCCCTGTTTGACCATAGGCAGCGGTACGAGTTCGCTTGTTGAATTATCATTATACAGTACTGCAAAGGTAACATATGCCGTCATATGTTCCGAGTCTGTTTCAAAAGTCTCAGTTATCTTAAGATCATAACGGGCGTTCCTGGTGCTTGATGTAAACGCATCCTCATCGAGCGCATTCGTTTCACGGTCAAAACATGTCAGAAGCTTATTATTATCCCTTTCGTTCAGAGCCTCTTCAAGTTTGGTAATAGTATTTTCAACGCCTGATGAGGGATCAAACATAGGAACTACAAAAAACCATACTGCTGCCGCAAGAGCAGCTATTACGACCAGGAGTATTATCAGAAGCGGAAGTTTACTGCTCTTTTTTGCAGATCCGGACTTCTTTCTTTTTCCTGTGAAAGGCTGGCGGTCTTCACTCTGACGTTCTGCATTCAGGCGTTCTGTGTTATCGTGGTCGTATATGCGCCCCGTACTTTGTCCTGCCGCTGGTACTTTGTCCATGCGCACACCGGAAAGCTTTTCCTGTTCCCTCTGGATATCTGCCTGACGGGCACGCTGCTCCAGAGAGATATCGGTCTGACGCAATATCTCAGCAGTCTGGGATTCTGCCTTGCGGACTCTTCGTTCAGAGCTGAAGTAAATACGTCCGGTGTTTTGTAATTGCTGTGCGCCCGGCTGAGAAGGTTTACTGCCTGCCTGATTTGCGTCAGGCCGCATTCTTTTCGGCTGCTGAGTCTCTTTGCTTCCGTCTTCATCAGTTATAAGCTTCTTCCCGCAGTACACACAGAATTTTGATCCGTCTTTTACGCTTTTTCCGCAATAACTGCAAAACATTATACTTTCTCCTTACATTTGTCAATACATTATTTTCTCAAAATGCTGGTAATCTTTCGGGTTAGCCCAGTCGCCTCCCCAGGTCCAGCCCAGCTCATGGAAAAGCTGGTAGCACAGATCATTGTAGTTGATCATATGCCGCTCATAAGCGTCAGGTGCGTCCCTGTCGAGGTACAGATCGGCATCCGGATCCTCCCAATATGGATTGCCGTATTCGTCATACATTATATACGGATTGTTGATAGGGTTTATGTCTATCGCAAAGCCGTAGGCGTGGTTGGAAGGCGTAGTACCGCCGGTAACAGCACGATAATTGAAGGCCGATGTATTGTTGTACGTTATAGACAAAGAATCATCTGCGCCGAAGTTATCCACAAGGACCATGCGTTCTATCTGATAATTGTTCAGATACAAGGTCTTGAATATATATATTATTTCATCAGCCAGCAGGGTATTGACCATGAGCTCACCTACATGGGTCTGAAGATCGAAGCCTCTGTAAAGGAGCTTTATATATCTTAGCTCATCAGTGGATAATGTGCAGTAGGTTTTGAAAGACTTGTCATCACCGTATATCCTGGCAAAGATATTGTCGTCTATAGGATATGCGGTAAAGTACTGATCGATGTTATTCATATCGATCTTTTCTTCCTCTACAACGGTTTCAGCCGGGATCGCGTAAAGGTCTCCAAGATATACCACTGTGTCGGGCGTCGGCTCAGGGGTAGAGGTAGGAGTGGGAGTGGGTGTCGGCGTCGGCGTTTTTGAAGGAGCAGGGGTCGGAGTTTCAGCAGGGGTCGGGGTCGGCGTTTCCGTGGGAGTCGGAGCCTCTGTGGGAAGCGCAGCTTCAGCTTCGGTCGGTTTTATACCCGTATCCTTATATTCTTTATGGTATTTGACTGCAAGCACAGCCAGAACTGCGATCACAGCCACAAGAATTATAGGTCCTGCAATTTTTTTTCCTGGTCTCATAAAAGTGATATTTCCGTTTCCAATAGTTTGTTCAGCTCATATTTAAATGCTTATCTGATAATGATACACCCAAAGAACCGGGTGTTCAATATAATTATCTTCAGGGCCTGAGGCAGTTGATTGTTGCTTTAAATGCATATATAATTATTATCTGATACATATATTTGCAGAGGAACGGAAATGCCGGGAGAAAAATTCTCAAGGACAGAAATGGTTTTCGGGCACGAAGCCATGGAAAAACTGAATAATGCAAGGGTCGCTGTATTTGGCGCCGGAGGCGTCGGAGGCTATGTAATAGAAGCGCTTGCAAGGGCAGGCGTCGGCGCTCTGGATATTATAGATAACGACAGGATCAGCATCACAAATTTCAACAGGCAGATCCTTGCCGTTGAAAGTACGATAGGTATGCCAAAAACAGAGGCGGCGAGGAAAAGGATAGCAGATATAAACCCTGAATGTAATGTGACTGTATACGATCTTTTCTTCCTGCCGGAGACTGAGAAGGAGATCGATTTCCGCTGCTATGACTATGTCGTGGACGCCATAGACACCGTGACCGGAAAACTTCAGATAATTAAAAGTGCGAAGGAAGCAGGCGTACCGGTCATAAGCTCGATGGGGACAGGAAACAAGACCGATCCCACGGCCCTTGAGATCACCGATATTTTCAAAACGAGCGTTTGTCCTCTGGCCAAAGTCATGAGAAAGCTTTGCAAGGAGAACGGGATCGACCGGCTGAAAGTGCTGTATTCAAAGGAAGTGCCGGTAAAACCGGCAGGTAACGGTGAAAACAGTACAGAAAAAAATGCACAGGGACGTCCGGTACCGGGATCGGTATCCTTTGTACCGCCGGCTGCGGGACTTATTATCGCAGGAGAAGTAATAAAAGATATAGCAGGATATAAAAAATGAGCAGGGAGCTGACGTACGTTCAAAAGGTTGAACAGAGTATTTCAAAGAAATATCATGACGTGATCTGGAGCAGGTTTACGCTTGCTGTGCGGAATTACCGGCTCATAAATGAAGGTGACAGGATCGCGGTATGTATTTCGGGCGGAAAAGATTCCATGCTGATGGCCAAGCTTATCCAGATGCTTCAGAAATATGGAAAAGTGGATTTTGGAGCGGTATATCTGGTAATGGATCCCGGGTACAATAAGCTGAACAGAGAAAAAATAGAGTATAATGCGCGGCTGCTTGAGATACCTGTAACTATTTTTGAAACAGACATTTTTGACGTAGCCAATTCAGTGACCGAATCGCCCTGCTATCTCTGCGCAAGAATGCGCAGGGGGCATTTGTATAACAAGGCGAGGGAAATGGGGTGCAATAAGATAGCCCTTGGTCATCATTTTTCAGATGTTATCGAGACTACGCTCATGGGAATGCTTTACGGAGCGCAGCTCCAGGCGATGATGCCGAAGTTGCACAGTACGAATTTTGAAGGTATGGAGCTTATAAGGCCGATGTACTGCATCCATGAAGATGATATAATAGCATGGAAGAACTACAACGGGCTGGACTTTATCCAATGCGCCTGCCGATTCACGGAAATGACCGCGCAGAAGGACAAGGAAAGCCAGAGCAAACGTAAGGAAGTCAAAAAACTCATAAAAGAGCTTAAAAAGGATAATCCCCTTGTGGAAAGCAATATTTTCAACAGCATTCATAATGTCTGTCTGGATACTTTCCCCGGGTATAAGACGAATGGCGAGGAACATTCATTTCTTGATAAATATTAAGTATGGTTTCGGTTGATCAGAACATCTTAACGGAAGGATAGGGACTATGAAGAAAAGATATTTGCAGGCATTCACGGCGGCTATGCTCACGGCTGTTCTGGTTTTATCAGGCTGCGGAGCAGCAGAACAGAGTGGCTGTGTTGAAAGCACGATAAAGGTTCAGCCATATGAGGCCGCTCTTGCGGGATATGACAGCGCAGCGGAGACGACAAATGCTCTTCCTGCCAAAATAGAAAGGCCGGGATTTTTAGGGGACAGGCTGTCGGTCAACGACACTTCGCTTGTTCCGTCTGTGCAGGCTTACAGCACGGATGCCTCACTTTCCAATGTCATGAACGCCGACAGATCTTTCATTCCGGACAATGTCAGACCTATGCTGGCACAGAATCTCTTTGCCGTAGTGAAAGGATATAATAAGGAATTTTTCGAGGCATATGAGATGAACCGGTATATGCAGATTCCGAATTTCGTGACGGTCGATTCTCTCATGCATACCTATCATCTGTTCTTCAGTCACCTTATGAAACGTACAGAAAAGACATATATTGCCAATGCTCTTTATGATCTGAGCTATCAGATGCTGACGGCCAGCATAGAGCAGTACAATACAATAACCGATGAAAACTGGAAAGAGGCTGCTTTCCGCAACGTGGCCTTCTTCGTTATCGGCTGCAGGCTGCAGGATGATGCTTCCTTTATGCCGGAGCAGGTGACGGAGCTTGTTAACGGCGAGCTGGAAAAAATATATTCGGCTTCCGGGATAGCGGAGTGTGGAATAAATGGAGAATATCTGGATTATACACAGTTCATTCCAAGGGGATATTATGAAGGGGATGAGCTGCTGGAGAAGTATTTCCGGGCTATGATGTGGTACGGACAGGTAGGATTTTTCTCAAATGATGAATCGTTAAGCAGAAGTGCGGTACTTATGACGCTTGCCATGTCGGACGATATTTTTGAATCGTGGGAATCCATCTATACGGTAACTTCGTTCTTTGCCGGAGCCAGCGACGATCTGACTTATTATGAATATATGCCGGCGGTGGAAGCGGTTTATGGTGAAGGCATAGAGACGGCAGATCTACAGGACGAAGACCTATGGGTAGAGCTGGCCGGATATGTGGAGGAGATGCCGGTGCCGGTGATCAATTCCGTGCCGATGATGGTCCTTACTCCGGATCAGAATGCCCAGGCTGAAAACAAAGGCTTCCGGTTTATGGGGCAGAGGTTTACCATCGACGCTGCGATCATGACTGAGCTTATTTATAATAAAGTCGGTGCAAACAGCAATAATGAAACAAGACTGCTTCCGGATGCCCTTGATGTGGCGGCTGCCCTCGGATCGGATGCTGCGCTTTCTATTCTTGAGGCTGGCGGAGCGGCTGATTATGCCGGATATTCAGATAACATGCAGGCGTTAAGGGAAGGCTTTGCACAGGCTGACGATACGCTCTGGTCAGGCAGCCTTTACGCCAACTGGCTCTATACTTTAAATCCGCTGCTTATTAAAAAGGGAGAAGGTTATCCAAGCTTTATGCAAAGCGAAGCCTGGGAGAGAAAGGACCTTGAGACCTTCGAAGGAAGCTATACCGAGCTGAAGCATGACACCGTGCTCTACGCAAAACAGGTCATGGCGGAGATGGGAGGCGGCGATAACCCTGTATATGATGACAGAGGATATGTCGAGCCGGAGCCTGAGGTCTGGGGAAGATTTGTAAATCTTTCGGAAAAGACCATGGAAGGTCTGGATGCACTGGGATATTTAACGGATGAAGACAGAAACAGTCTTGCGATTCTTACACAGCTTGCAAATTCACTGCTTGTCATATCCGAGAAAGAGCTTAGAAATGAACTGCCCACAGATGAGGAATTTGAGCTGATAAGGAATTACGGCGGAAACCTGGAGCATTTATGGATAGAGGCCATTAAAGAGGATGCCGGAACCGACCAACCGACAAGCGGTGATTTCCCGGCAGCCCTTGTTACGGACATTGCTTCGAATTCTGCCGGAACGGCTCTTGAGATAGCGACCGGAAATCCGTCCACGATATATGTTATAGTACCGGTCGACGGAACGCTTCGGGTCTGCGCAGGGCAGGTATACAGCTTCTACGAATTCACATGGCCTTCAAACGACAGGCTTACCGATACCGCATGGAGGCAGATGATGGGCTTTGAGGTGAATGAGTCCGGAAGCTATAACTATGATGCGCCTATAGCCCAGCCTGAATGGACAAAAGCTTACAGGGTCGATAATTAGGGAAAGGCAGATGCGGAAACGTTTTAACAGGAAAAGAATAGTTCTGCTGATAATTGCAGCGGCGGCCATTGCCGCCGCTGTGCTTTTCCATGCCTATAACATAGGCGCTTTTCTCCCTTCGTGGATAAAATGGAACGATAAGACTGTAATCTGCGAAGATGTTATCAAATATTTCGGATCCGGAAATGCAGATGATGAAACAGCAGAAAAGACTGGCGTATTGGATGCAGATAATGATCTTTCTGGCGGAAGCGCCGATGAGCCGGACAGGATAGTTCTGGAGGACGGGAAGGTAAATGTATTCAATGACGATATACAGATATGGACTTCCGATGAAGGTGTGAAGGTCTCGGATATTCTCTGGTGCGATATAGACCATGACGGCGGGAACGAGCTGATGCTCCTGTGCTGGAGAAGAGGTCTGTACGGCAGCAGCATGCCGTTCTGGCTCGACAAGAACGACCATTCATGGACGCAGCATATTTTTATATATGACTGGAACGGGGAGGAGATAAAGCCGGTATGGATGGCTTCAGATATAGGGATGGATGCTGCTGACTGGAGCTTTGATGAAACAGACCGTCTTATCATGACCGAAACGAACGGCAGGATGACCAGGTGGGACTGGCGTTCCTGGGGACTCGAATTCCTTGGCGAAACGGATCAGGCAGATGAGGTATCTTTTCTTGTTACAGGCGATAATATTATCCATGAATCTATAATTGCGAAAGCGGATCTCGATCATGAGGAGACCTTTGATTTCCTCTATGAGGATGTGAAGGAAACTATAGAAGCTGCTGATGTTGCGGTAATCTGCCAGGAAACGATGTTTATCAATGACCGGTCGGAATATAGTGGGTATCCTCTTTTCGGAACTCCGGTCGAGGTGGGAGAGGCGATCATCAAAGCCGGTTTTGACGCGGCCGCCTGTGCCAACAATCATTCACTGGATAAAGGAATGGAAGGGATTGACGATACCACCGGCTTTTATGAGAAAAACGGAATTCCATATGCCGGAATACAAGGCAGCTCGGACACTGAATACAGGCCTTATATCATTATAGAAAAAGGTGGGATAAGTACTGCGGTACTTAATTATACTTACGGGACAAATGGGATCGAACTGCCGGAAGACAAGCCGTATGCAGTACATCTGCTGGAAGATGAAGAGAGAATAAGGAAAGATATCAGAGATGCAAAAAGTGAAGCGGATGCAGTGATAGTGATAGTTCACTGGGGAACGGAATATGCAGAAGGACCCGATGATCTCCAGAAAAAATGGACTGATGTTTTCCTGGAAGAAGGAGTGAATGTGGTAGTGGGAAATCATCCACATGTATTGCAGAAGTGAGGCTATATGCCGCGTGACGGTGCTCCTCCGATGCTTGTTTATTATTCTCTTGGAAATTTCGTGGCCGCCCAGCAGGATCACAGGATCGGCGGTCTGGCGGAGTTTACCATTAAAAAATCAGATAAAGGAGTCCATGTTTCCTGCGCGGCTCTTGAAAAAATCGATTCATTCATGAAATGTGCACAAATTAATTGATGGTAAAAGGACAAAGATCTCCAAATGGATCAATTGCGCGATAGTGCTTTGATATGTGATACTTTAATTAGCTAAATTGATGACGTACATAACGTCCAGGCATCATTTATGGAGGTGGAATATGTTCCCGGAATTACTGGATTCAATCGGACTTGTAACTAAAAATGACCCTGAGGTCGGCGAAGCAATGGGAAGAGAGCTTGCGAGACAGCGGCAGAATCTTGAGCTTATTGCATCTGAAAACATAGTAAGTCCCACGGTCATGGCGGCAATGGGTTCTATCCTTACTAACAAATATGCTGAAGGCCTCCCGGGAAAACGTTTCTATGGCGGATGCGTGAATGTCGATGAGATAGAAACAATAGCTATAGAGCGCGCCAAAAAGCTTTTCGAAGCAGAAGCTGCCAATGTTCAGCCGCATTCCGGCACACAGGCAAATATGGCGGTATATTTTGCACTTCTTAAACCCGGAGATACAGTTCTGGGAATGAGTCTTGCTGCAGGCGGACATTTAAGCCACGGTTCACCGGCCAACATGTCAGGAAAATATTTCAACGCTGTCTCATACGGCGTAGATGACGAAACGCATAGGATCAACTATGACGAGGTCAGAAGACTTGCTCTTGAGCACAAGCCGAAAATGATCGTTGCCGGAGCATCTGCGTATTCAAGACTTATAGATTATGAGAAGTTCGCCGAAATAGCGCAGGAAGTCGGAGCGTATCTCATGACAGATATGGCTCATATTGCCGGCCTTATAGCGGCTAAGGAGATACCTTCTCCGGTACCATACTGTGATGTAGTTACTACAACTACGCACAAGACTTTAAGAGGACCCAGAGGCGGACTTATCCTCTGCAAGGAGAAATATATCAAGGATATCAACAAAGCCGTATTCCCGGGTATCCAGGGCGGTCCTTTGGAACATGATATTGCCGGAAAGGCAGTATGCCTTGGGGAAGCCTTAAAACCGGAATTCAAAGAATATCAGCATCAGATCATCCTTAACTGCCGCGCGCTTGCAAAAGCTCTTGAGACCAGGGGATTCAATCTTGTTTCCGGCGGAACAGATAATCATCTTGTTCTCATAGACCTTCGTAATTACAACATTACAGGTAAGGAATTTGAGAAGAGACTGGACGAAGTTAATATTACAGTAAATAAAAACGCGATTCCCAACGATCCGGAAAGCCCGTTCGTTACGAGCGGCGTGCGCGTGGGCACACCTTCCGTAACGACCCGCGGATTCAAAGAAGCGGATATGGAACTGATCGCGGAATATATGTATCTTACAGTTAAAGACTTCGAAGGAAACAAAGATAAGATCAAGGCAGGAGTTGCTGCGCTGGCTAAGAAATACCCGCTTTACGAATAAAACCTGCTTTTGGTAATGAATTATTGAATATGACGTAAACTAAAACCGGCCGGATCCGTAAGGACCCGGCCGGTAGTTTTTTAACTCTGTTTTTACTTAGAACATCAGCAGTCCTGCGCCGCCGTTTACAGCGAGGAATGCGGGGATGAATACAAGTGAAACGATAGTCATAAGCTTGATCAGGATGTTGATAGAAGGACCTGATGTATCTTTGAACGGATCGCCTACTGTATCGCCGACAACTGCTGCAGCGTGAGCTTCAGAGCCCTTGCCGCCGTGCTGGCCGCCCTCGATGTATTTCTTGGCGTTGTCCCAAGCGCCGCCGGCGTTACTCATGAAGATAGCCATCAGAACACCGGATACGAGAGCGCCTGCAAGAAGTCCGCCCAGTGACTGTACGCCAAGGATAATACCTACAACGATCGGAACTACGATGGCGATAACTGCCGGAAGGATCATCTGCTTAAGGGCTGCATGTGTGGAAATGGCAACGCATCTGCCATATTCGGGCTTTCCTGTGCCTTCCATGATGCCCGGGATCTCTCTGAACTGACGACGAACTTCCTGGATCATCTCGTTAGCTGCCTTCGAAACGGAAGACATTGTAAGAGCTGAGAAGATGAATGTAAGCATACCGCCGATGAGAAGACCGATAACAACTTTTGCATCGAGGATATCGATAGTGAGCTGTTCAACAGTTCCTGTGTTAACTTTGTCTGCGAATGACTGGAACAGTGCAAGAGCAGTAAGGGCAGCAGAACCGATAGCGAAGCCCTTGCCGATAGCTGCTGTTGTATTACCTACAGCGTCAAGGCTGTCTGTGATCTCACGGACATCTTCCGGAAGTCCGCTCATCTCAGCGATACCGCCGGCGTTGTCGGCGATCGGGCCATAGGAGTCAACTGCTACTGTCATACCTGTTGTTGAAAGCATACCTACAGCTGCAAGAGCGATTCCGTATACACCCATGAGTGCATAGGAAATTGCGATGCCTACGCAGATAAGAAGGATCGGGATAACAGTTGATTTCATACCAACTGCAAGTCCGCTGATGATAGTTGTTGCGGGACCTGTCTCGGACTGTCTTGCGATCTCCTTAACAGAGCCGTATTTTTCAGAAGTATAGATCTCGGTAAGCTTACCAATAAGAAGACCTACAACTATACCTGCAAGAATAGCGACAGCTGCTTTAGGTGTCTTGAGCATTCCTGCGCTTGTGATAAATGCAACTACGATAACGATAATGGCAGATACATAGGTACCTGTGTTGAGAGCTGCCTGAGCGTTTCCGCCGTCCTTACCCTTAACGAAGAGAGTTCCGATGATGGAAGCAACAAGGCCGACTGCTGAAATAAGTACCGGATATACTACATAGGGGCTTAAAGCATCTGCTCCGTTGCCGGCGAAAACGATGCCGAGCGTAAGAGCGGAAATAAGAGAACCTACATAGGACTCGAAAAGGTCAGCGCCCATACCTGCAACGTCGCCTACGTTGTCACCAACGTTGTCGGCGATGGTAGCCGGGTTACGGGGATCGTCTTCCGGGATACCTGCTTCAACTTTACCTACAAGGTCAGCGCCGACATCGGCTGCCTTTGTGTAGATACCGCCGCCGACACGGGCGAACAGAGCGATAGAAGAAGCACCCAGTGAAAATCCGAACATAACGTCCGCGTTCTTTGTGATGAAGTAGATGAGGCTGACGCCGAGGCATCCAAGACCAGCTACGCACATACCCATAACAGCGCCGCCTTTGAAGGCAACGTTGAGGGCTGCCGGCATGCCGCCCTTTTCAGCTGCAGCTGCGGTACGTACATTTGCCTTTGTGGCAACTGTCATTCCGAAGAAACCTGCAAGTACTGAGAAGAATGCGCCAACTGCGAAGCAGATAGCCGTTACCCAGCTGATAGCCAGACCAATGATCAGGAAGAGTACGATTACAAAGATAATAAGTATTCTGTACTCCGCGAAAAGAAATGCGCGCGCACCTTCTGCTATGGCACTGGCGATTTCTTTCATTCTGTTGTTGCCTGCATCCTGCTGGTCAACGTTCTTTGCAAGAAGAAACGCATAGCAAAGAGCAATGACACCGGCAATGATGCCGCAAATCATGATTGCTGTCATTTTTGAAATCTCCCTTACTCATAAAAGTATTTTATTTTAAGATACTCTATTATTGCACAACGGGGTAAGGGTTTTCAAGTGGAAAAGACATTTAATTGATGTTTTTTCATCAATAAATCAAGGTTTCATTGCTTTTCTTCACAGTATTTAGTATTATTAAGCGTGGCTCGGTACAAGAAATTGAAACAGTATCGGAAATGATATGCGGATATCAGCAAAATCCAGACCGAACAGGAGATAATTCTTAAATGACAAACATTTTATTTGCAGCATCCGAATGCGTACCTTTTATCAAGACAGGAGGGCTCGGAGACGTTGTGGGATCACTCCCGAAATATTTTCCGAAAGACAGCCTTGAAGTAAGGGTCATCCTTCCACTCTATGATTTTATTGAAGATAAATACAGGAAAGATATGAAAAAGGCCGGAGACTTTGACGTTGATTTCAGAGGCGGAAAAGCAGCGGCTTCCGTGTTCGAGCTTCTGTATAAAGGTGTAACATATTATTTTATAGCTGCCGACGGACGTTTCGGCGGAGAGGCACCATATGAAGGAATGCCGCAGGATATAGACAGATTCGTATTTTTCGACAAAGCGCTTCTAGCGGCGTTAAAGGAAGTCGGTTTCAGACCGGATATCATCCATTGCCACGACTGGCAGACCGGCGCCGTTCCGGCTTTTGTGCGCGAGCTGAAAAAGACGGACAAGTTCTATAAAGATATGAAGACGATCATGACGATCCACAACCTGCGCTTCCAGGGCGCATGGGGCAAGGATTATGTTAAAGAAGTTACTTCCCTGCCGGATGAATATTTCGGCGATGAACAGTTCGGATATTACGACAGCGGGAATCTGCTTAAAGGCGGGCTGGTATATGCAGACTCGATCACTACCGTAAGCGAGACCTACGCCAGAGAGATCATGATGCCTTTCTACGGAGAGGGCCTTGACGGGCTGCTTGCGTACAGGGCAGATGCCGTCACCGGCATCATAAACGGCATAGATTACAACTTCTTTGATCCGGAGAACGATAAATTTATCTATCACAATTTCTCAGCCGAGAATTTCAGACGCGAAAAGGTCAAGAACAAGACAGCTCTTCAGAAAGAACTGGGAATGAACTCAGACCGCAAGGTGATGATGATCGGTATAATCTCAAGGCTTACGGACCAGAAGGGCATGGATCTTATCACATATATGATGGACGAACTTTGCAGCGATTCGGTCCAGATAGTCGTGCTGGGTACCGGCGAAGAGAAGTATGAAAGCATGTTCAGACATTATGAGTGGAAGTATAATAAGGATGTTTCCGTAAACATTAAATATTCGGAAGAACTGTCGCACAAGATCTATGCTGCTGCTGATGCCTTCCTGATGCCGTCGCTTTTCGAGCCCTGCGGGCTCAGCCAGATGATGGCCATGAGGTACGGCGCCGTACCGATCGTGCGCGAGACCGGCGGGCTTAAGGATACGGTGCAGGCATATAACGAATACGAGCATACCGGCAACGGATTCTCATTTGCAAACTACAACGCTCATGAAATGCTCGGAACGATAAGATATGCCGAGCGGGTATTTTACGATAATAAACGCGACTGGAATAAAATAGTGAAAGAAGCAATGACGAGGGATTATTCCTGGACTTCTTCTGCGTTAAAATATGTTAAGTTGTATGAAAGCTTGACAGCGTAAGGTGAGAATGTTAATATATGGACAATTCGAAAAAGCGTATTAATATACGAGTATACATATATTAACGAAATGAAAGATAACCCGGCAGCTGTACGCCGGCAGCTGGGATAAGCAATATCAATAAGGAGAAAAAAATGGCAAACACGGATTCAAAAGACATGAAAAAAGAGGCGCTCCAGGCAGCGCTCGGACAGATAGAAAAACAGTTCGGAAAAGGTTCTGTTATGAAGCTCGGGGATAATTCCCAGATGAGCGTAGAGGCTATCCCGACGGGCTCGCTGAGCCTGGATATCGCTCTCGGCGTCGGCGGAGTGCCCAGAGGACGTATAATTGAGATCTACGGACCTGAATCATCAGGAAAAACGACGGTCGCTCTGCATATGGTAGCTGAAGCACAGAAAAGAGGCGGTATTGCCGGATTCATCGATGCCGAGCATGCCCTCGATCCTGTATATGCGAAAAATATCGGCGTGGATATCGATGAACTTTATATTTCCCAGCCGGACAGCGGTGAACAGGCGCTTGAGATAACGGAGACGATGGTCCGTTCGGGAGCCATGGATATAATTATAGTAGATTCAGTTGCAGCGCTCGTTCCGAAGTCCGAGATCGAAGGAGAAATGGGAGATTCCCATGTCGGCCTTCAGGCACGCATGATGTCCCAGGCCTGCAGAAAACTTACTGCAGCGATAAGCAAGACAAACTGCATAGTTGTCTTTATAAACCAGCTGCGTGAAAAAGTCGGAGTATTCTACGGACCTTCCGAGACAACGACGGGCGGACGTGCCCTTAAGTTCTACTCTTCGGTCAGACTGGACGTAAGAAAGACAGAGACTTTGAAACAGGGCGGCGAAGCTGTCGGAAACAGGGTAAGAGTCAAGGTCGTAAAGAATAAGGTCGCTCCTCCATTCAAAGAGGCGGAGTTCGATATCATGTACGGAAAAGGCATTTCAAAAGTCGGCGATATCATCGATCTCGCTGTTGCGAAAGGCATTGTACAGAAGAGCGGCGCATGGTTCGCTTATAACGGTGAGAAGATAGGACAGGGCCGTGAAAACGCCAAGACATTTATCTCAAACAATCCTGACATCATGGAGGAGATAGAGCAGAAGGTACGTGAAGTCTGCGGTTTTGACGGCGGAGAAGAGGCTTCTGAGAGCACAGAAGAGTAAAGTGCAGATGCGGAAAAAAATTAATAATGATAAAGAAAAAGTAAGTGCCAGGGCGAAAGCGCTGGACTTACTTTTATATAAGACAAGAACTGAAAAGGAACTCTATGACAAACTGACTGAAAGAGAATATACACCGGAAGAAGCTGCCGAAGCCCTGGAGTATGTCAGGTCATACGGTTATGTCAATGATGAAGATTACGCCGTCAGATATGTAATGTCCAACGGCGGGAAAAAAGGCAAAGCCGCAGTCAGACGCGAGCTCCGTGAAAAAGGCGTTGAAGACGAATTTATCGAGAACGCGCTGGAAGACATGCCGGATGAGAAAGAGGCGGTCATGGAGCTGCTTTCTAAAAAGGCGGGCGCACCCCACAGACTGGATGAAAAGGAATATCGCAGGCTTTTCAGCTTTTTCGCCAGGAGGGGGTTTGCTGCCGGAGCGGTCACTGCGGTACTGAAAGACTACCAGAATGAAGCGGTTGAAGATGAGGGAAATGATCAGTTCCGCTGTTGACAAATTATGTAAATAATTATAAGATTATTAAAATTATTATGCACTATGACAATTAAATAATTATTAAGGAGGAACTCCTGTAGTGGGCACATATGTTATTGTTGCTCTCGTTGCAGTAGTTGTCACCGCACTTATCGCAATACCTGTTTCCAGTAAGGTAGCCGTAGCGAGAAAAACGGCAAAGGATGCTGAGACTATAGGTTCAGCTGAGGTCAAGGCAAGGGCCATAGTGGACGATGCTATCAAAACCGCTGAATCTAAAAAACGTGAAGCTCTTCTTGAGGCAAAGGAAGAAAACCTTAAGTTAAAGAACGAGCAGGAACGTGAAAATCGCGAACGCAGGAACGAATTGCAGAAGTACGAAAAGAGGGTATTATCCAAGGAAGAAGCCGTGGATAAGAAAGCCGAGACACTTGAACGCAAAGAGAACGAACTCAATAATCGCGAAAACGAGATCAAAAAGAAAGAAAAGAAAGTCGACGAATTACACGAACAGGAAGTTAAACAGCTTGAGGCTATCTCAGGCCTGACCTCCGAACAGGCAAAAGATTATCTGTTAAAATCTGTAGAAGATGAAGTAAGAACTGATACCGCAAAACTTTACAGAGAGTTGGAAGCGCAGGCCAAAGAAGAGGCCGGCAAAAAAGCTAAAGACTACGTTGTCACTGCAATTCAGAAATGTGCAGTTGACCATGTAGCTGAAACTACTATTTCAGTAGTTCAGCTTCCGGGGGATGAGATGAAAGGCCGTATCATCGGCCGTGAGGGGCGCAATATCAGGACACTGGAGACGCTTACAGGCGTCGATCTTATCATCGACGATACGCCTGAAGCAGTCGTTTTGTCTTCATTTGATCCGGTGCGCCGTGAGGTCGCAAGGATCGCGTTGGAGAAACTGATCGTAGACGGACGAATTCATCCGGCAAGGATCGAAGAGATGGTCGAAAAGGCCAGAAAAGAAGTTGACAGCATCATTAAGGAAGCTGGTGAATCCGCAGCTTATGAAGTCGGAGTTCACGGCATCCATCCTGAGCTTATCAAGCTTCTGGGCCGCATGAAGTACCGTTTCAGTTATGGTCAGAACGCATTGAAGCATTCTATCGAAGTAGCTCAGCTGTCTGGACTGCTGGCTGCAGAGATCGGTCTGGACGTACGCATTGCGAAACGTGCCGGACTGTTACATGATATCGGAAAATCCATTGACCACGAAGTAGAAGGTTCGCACATTCAGATCGGTGCGGATCTTTGCAGAAAATACAAAGAATCTGCTATCGTTATCAATGCAGTGGAAGCACATCACGGAGATGTGGATCCGCAGAGCCTTATAGCCTGCATCGTACAGGCTGCAGATGCAATATCCGCAGCACGTCCGGGCGCAAGGCGCGAGACTCTGGAAACATATACCAACAGATTGACCCAGCTGGAAGAGATAACCAATTCCTACAAAGGCGTTGATAAATCTTATGCCGTTCAGGCAGGGCGTGAAGTCCGGATCATGGTAATACCTGAGCAGGTAAGTGATGCTGACATGGCGCTTATGGCACGTGATATTTCCAAACGGATCGAAGATGAAATGGAATATCCGGGACAGATAAAGGTTAGTGTAATTCGAGAGAGCAGAGTAACAGACTTTGCAAAATAAGACTTTCATTTTTTCTTTCAAAAGACATTGTTAAAAGCAGAAGAATGGCGGAATTTTCAGATCATAACCGAAAATTCCGCTATTTTTTTGCGTTTTTTATTGTAAAAAATAAATTGTGGCTTTAATATAAAAACAGAATATTATTGGAGCACTTTTGAAGGAAAGGAGTTTGTTGAAAATGGGAAAATTTTTAGTTGAAAACGCAAAAACCGGCGTAAAGTTCAATCTCAAGGCGGGAAACGGCGAGATCATTGCTACTTCACAGGTCTACAAAGGAAAACGCGGCGCACTTGCAGGAGCTGCCAGTGTTGCTAAACATGCCCCTGCTGCAGCTGTAGAAAACCAGACTGAAGAGGGCTTCAAAAAAGAAAAATGCCCGAAGTTCGAAGTGTATGCCGACAAGGGCGGTGCTTTCCGTTTCCGTTTAAAGGCTTCAAACGGACAGATCATCGCTACCTCACAGGGATACAAATCACTCAAGAGCTGCCTGAACGGTGTTGAATCTGTTAAGAAAAATGCAGATTCACCGGTTGTAGACGCTGCAGAAGAGTGACGTTTGATATTTGATGTTTAGAAGCAGCTGCCGCACCTTTTGGTGCGGCAGCTGCCATAATAAGAGAATAGAGTATATATTTATCAGAGCGTCAGCTCGCCCATATATACGGATGAAACAACATTGACATTTTCAATATTGAGTGTTTTATCATTTGCTGCTATTTTCACATCGAAGACTCCGTTCTCAAGCTCGTCGGCGTAAAAGTCGCCGTACTGGTTGGAGCTGGTCCGGCTGGCGATCTGACCGTCTTTGTCAAAGACGGTTATTTCAGCTCCTTCGCAGCATTCGCCGTCCATTATGAGACTGCCGGAAATGAAGCATTTCGTAAAGCGGTACAGGTTCTTGTAGAAGACCATCGGCTTGGTGCCGAATTCATCTTTATATCTCTCAAGTCCTTCTTTTTCTATCAGTGAAGGCAGCTCGTTTTCCTCGACGGCCATGAATTTCGTGGCGCCGGTGGGGCAGATCTGGCTGCAGCGTGTCTCCGTCCATCCTGCATCCAGGAGGTGTGCACAGAAGGTGCATTTCTGAGGAAGGTCAAGTTCCGCGTTCCACCAGATCGCATGGTACGGACACGTTCCGACAAGATCCTTCCGCCCGACAGCCTTTTCATTATCGATAAGCACAAGTCCGTCATCACGTCTGTATACTGCGCCGTTTCCGGCTTTTATGCAAGGCGCGTTTTCACACATCATGCAGTTAACGGGCATGCAGACCGGATCGACAAGCGGATACTGTCCGCGTTCGTTTAGGAGAATGTTTCTCCAGCGGTGCTCATGCCTCGGCTGGGGCATAGATACGGGAGCCCAGGTATTACCCACATGCTCGTCCTTGCAGGCAAGGAAGCAGTTGTGGCAGCCATGACATTTCGACACATCTATTATCATGATATACCTTTTCATTTCAGACCCTCCCATTTCTCAAAATCAATTAATGTGGAATTGCTCGCCTGACCGGAACTTGTAGGCGTCATCGGGCGTTTGCTTGTGAGAATGTTTACACAGCCAGCAAGGTCGACGCATTCCAGTTCGCCCGGCGTTCCTACCGGTTCGTAATCGCTGCAGGATTCATAAGCATGCAGCACTCCTTTCGGTACGCGGTATGTCAGATGCGCGCAGCAGATGACATTTCCACGTTCATTGAAAAGCCTTATAAGATCGCCTTCTTTAACGCCTCTTTCAAGTGCATCCTCAGGATTTATCCTTGCGGTCAGGTAGTAACGGCCGTCTACGAGCACGCGGTGCTCGGCGATATCATTGATAAAGCTGTCCTTGCAGTCCATCATGGTGTGCATGGAAAAGCGCGGATGCGGAGTGATCATCGCAATCGGGTATGTCTTGAACCGTTCGGAATGATGTCCCTCCCATGAAGGAATGTATTTTGGAATAACGGGACGTTCTTCATCGCAGTCAAATTTTTTATAATCCTCTGACGCGAATTCTATTTTCCCTGAAGGAGTCTGGAGGCCGGTTACGGGTGTCTTATCATCGTTCGTAGGTCTTACCCAGTCGGGAGTGTCACATTCGCGAACCTCGGCGTACCATCTTAGTGCAGGAGTGGGCTTGTAGTCCTTCGGAAGCGGTACTATGAAATAGCCTTTCTCGAAGAATTTTTCCCAGGTGATATATTTCGGAAGGTCCGAGGCTTCGAACATCTGTTTTACCCAGTCAAGTTCGGTCTTGCCGCCTTCGGTATATTCATCATAGAAGCCCAGCCGTTCGCTAAGCTCTGCGAAGATCTGATAATCGCTCTTGCTCATTCCAAGCGGCTCGATGCATTTTTTCTGCAGGGAGATCACGCGGTGGTTGTTTTTATTGAAATCATCCGGAATATAACCGGAGCATGCGCCGAACTCGCTGATATCCCATCTTTCGAAGTTTGTGCAGGCCGGAAGGATGATATCCGCATATCTGGCTTCGCCTTCCATCCAGATGGACTGATTTACCACGAATGGCAGGTTGGATGAACGGTACATTTTAGCGTAACGGTTCGTTTCCGTCATGGTTCCCATGAAAGAACCGCCGAAACGATAGTACATCCGGATCCTTGGCTGTCCCTCGGCCGGATAATGCATCGGTTTGAACTGGGCCTGCGGGTTGGACGAATTGTTTGAATACCAGTCGGCCTTGCCATCAAGAATCGCTTCCGGCAGCCAGAGCCTCTGTATTGTCTGTGATGGAGCTTTGCCGTCATAGCCTTTCTTATCCGGGAACATACGTTTGTTCCAGCGGTAGTCTCCCTGTACCTGGTTAGCCATTCCACCCTCGGCGTAGCCTGGGAATACAAAGTCGGCATTGGCAGGTGCGCCGGCTGTGGTGCTCCACATATTGCTGCCGGGCTTTCCCATGCCCTGCATTGCGGCCAGGACGATCATGAGCCTTGCCCATTCATTTCCGTTTGCCGCACGGCATGCACCGCCCCAGCCTCCAAGGCCGCCGGCTGCGAGCATGGTCTTGTGAGTGCCCCAGCGTCTTGCAAGAGCACGTATGACGCGCGCTGGGATGGTGCTTTCTTTTTCGGCCCATTCAGGAGTTTTCGGTACGCCGTCTTCTTTACCAAGTACATAGTCCGCGAACTCTTCAAACCCTACGGTGCGGTCTTTAACATATTCTTTGTCGTAAAGCCCCTCGGTTATCCAGACATAGGCTATTGCTATTGCAAGACAGTTGTCCGTTCCGGGACGCGGAGCCAGCCATTTATCGGAATAAAGCTGGGCGGTGGGAGTGTAGTAGGGATCGATAAAGACCATTTCTACACCCAGCTCTTTAAGCCACTGACGGCGGATCGTGCTTTCAAAAGCACTGTAGATGCCGGACGTTGTCTCAGGGTCGCTGGACCAGAAAACTATCATTTCCGTATTCTTAAGAGCATCTTCCAGAAGATCATACTGTTCAGGCAGTCCGCGTCTCCAGGAATATCCCCAGGTGTGCATGCCGCCCCAGAACCAGCCTTCCCAGGAATCGGGATTGTTCTCGAGGATCGAGCCGCCAACCATCGCGCGGAAGCGGTTGAAACAGCTGAATCGGTAACCGATATTTCCCCACAGCTGATGTGAACTGTTGCCGTAGAAGATCGCCCCTTCGCCATATTCTTTTTTGATGCGTTCGATCTCTTCAGTGACGATATCATAGGCTTCGTCCCAGCTGATCGGAACGTAGCCCGATTCACCGCGCTTTTCGCAGTTACGTTCTCCGTGCGGATCGAAATCAACACGTTTTAAAGGAGTGAGTATACGTTTATCTGAGTAGATGGATGATTTAACGCCGGCAGTAAACGGTGTGATCGTTGTCTTGCGCGGCGGCTTATAAACATTGCCGCGGGCGTGGATCTCCCAGGACTCGGCATCGTCATCAGACAGATCCATCGGCATGATACGCAGGATCTTACCGTCCTCTACATCGACGAATACCGGGCCGCCGGTGGTACTGTTTGTCATTCTCTGAATTGCCATAGTTACCCTCCAAAGTTTGATTATGATAATACTGTATCACCTGACGCCGGTATAATACATAGACGATCTGAGCGTTATTTATGATCAAAAACTGACGTTTCGTCAAATATATGCCGGAAATCAGACCGATTAATTTGACATCACGTCAATTTGCATTGTAACATATGATCAACATGATAATATCTCTGTGCGGCAGGAACGTTTTACTGATGCTGCCCTGGAAAGGAGAAAAGATATATGGTCGTTACTACAGCGATGGTGATGCATTTTTTTGAAGAGAATACTCTTGTTTGTACTATTCCTGAAGACAGCGGGAGGGTGTATCGCTATCCGTGCATCCTGCCGGAAGATGAAACGACCCTTGCAAAAGATGTGCTCTATGTCTGCACGATATCAGCTGCTTTTTCCGGGAAGATCACTCCTGGCGAAGCACATATTATCTGTATCGGAGACGAAAATGATCTGAAAAAAGCCATATCCGGAAATTCGGCTGAGTCACTTGCAGGTCCTGCATCTGGTGATAATATAAGGCTTCCGTCAGGGATACTGCTGGCCGACTGTCCGGAAAAGACACCTGAAGAGCTTCTGCGAAGACTGCAGAACTATTTTTCTGAAAGCGAAGAGTGGCTTATGGCTCTTAAAGAAGCAGTTCTGCAAGGCGGCACTTATCAGGATATACTGGACATTGCGGCAGATATATTTGACGCTGATGTTATAATCTGTGATTCTTCCTTCTCTGCCGTTGCACAGACCGGGAAGTTCGTAAGCGGAGATCCGGTGCTGTATGGGATCATGAAACAAGGTTTTTATTCGGCTGATACCCTTGAGCAGATGAGGCGATGGAGCCTTTTCGAAAAGTACAGCGCAGCAAACGATATAGTAAAAAACGAGCCTAATATCATCACAGGCCGCGGGTCAACATGCGGTTACTGGTTCTATTATAAGGGAAAGCCTGCTCTCGGCATCATTATGACCTGCGCGTCGGATAAAGTCCCGGCGTATCTGGAATCGCTGTTCCGGTACCTTGTGGAGGTAGTCGAAGCATGCTTCCGCCGTAATGCCATGACTGCAGGCACGGCAAAAGATCCGTACGAAGTGATCATCTCCAGCCTTCTGGACGGGAAGATGATATCTGCGGAGCAGGCAGAAGAGAGAGCATCTGCCCTGGGCATTCCATTCCGCGGTATTTTTAAAATATATACCGTAGGCTCTTCGGATGGTATGCCTTTCCTTACTGATTTTGTAAGACCGCTTCTTGAGAGCATCTTCGTTAATGGCAAGACGGCTGTTTATGATAACAGAATAGTTATACTTGTGAACTTCAAAAACGATGCTGAGGCTTATCAGAAGCTTAAAACGCATGAAGAAATAGTGCCCGTGCTTCAAAGATACAATATGTGCTGCGGTATAAGCCGGGTATTCAACACTCTTACAGATCTTCCGACCGCATACGAGCAGTCGGTCATGGCAGCGCGTTACGGGACGATGTTCGAGGCGCGTACTGACAGAAAGAGCCGTTACAGCATTCTGCAAAGGCTGATGAGCGGACCTGATATGCCGGATATATATTTTTATGAGAATGTGTCGATCTATCGAATGATAGAGCTGAGCCTTGAGCAGGGCAGAGAGATATTCCGATTAAGTCCTTTTATCAAAGCGCTTAATGAACTGAAAGAATATGATGCCAGAACCGGAAATGAATACTATGATATACTTTTTGTGTATTTGTCTTTGGAGCGGAATACAACGGAAACCGCCAAGATCATGAATATGAGCCGTACGGGACTTTTATATCATATTCCAAGGATAAGGGATATTATCGGGGTCTCCCTGGACAATCCGAATATAAGGTTCAGCCTTCTTCTGGCGTTCCGCGTAATGGAAATGCAGACAGGAGACGAAAGCAGAGTATGAAAAAGGGGCTGTCGTATTAGTCATTATTAATGCATATCCTGTATATTCCTTCAAGAGACCGCTTCCGCTTAGTGCGGGTTCCCCAGCGGTACTAACGCTCCC
>CADBMM010000124.1 GCA_902795795.1 uncultured Lachnospiraceae bacterium
ATAAAGGACGGAAAGGTTCTGGTAACATATTTTCCAAAGAGAACGACATATGTCGCCATTCATTATGGACTTATAACAGATGCCGAACTTACAAAGGATCTGACAGCCCAGGCTGACGGAAGCTATGTTATCACTCTTGACACATCAGTCTGCGGCAAAGGGATAGCCATCGCCCCACTCAAGGCTGACGGTAGTCCCGCCAGCACACAGTGTTACCTTTGCATTCCATCAGTCGATAAGCTTAAACCCGCTGACGAGTCAGCAGTAGATCTTACGATAGAGAATTTGACAAAGATGTTCAAGGCTGTTACCGCTTCCTACAGCGCAAAGGAAAACGGCGGTGAGCTTACTGTTGCCATGAGTGCTTCCGGTTATCATGAGTTTTTCAAGGGCATTTACGAAGATGCACTTGCGAACGGCATGAATAAGGATAACTGGATCCATGGCTATCAGAACAGCGACAATAAGTGGGAATTCGTTATTCCGGTAGGAGAAGGCGAAAAGAATATTCCGATAGTTTCTATTTCCGATTCACATCTCAAGAAGGTCGAAGCCGGAGAAGAGACCCTTGACCAGGCTCTGTTCGCAAGGATGTTTGTCATTGATATTGAAAACAAAAAGCTCACTGTCGGGGATTATGAAGATGTAGTTGCGGTTCAGGTCATCAGCAAAACAGACAGTTTCAAGGTGGAAAGTGCCGGAACCATGCAGGTGATCGGAAGTCCGAGCTCTAACAACTATGCCTGCAATCCGACTATCACCATGAAGGATGCAGCTTATACAAAGGCATTTATTGGTACGGCTGCAGATGCTGCAAAGGAAGGCGCGGCGGTCATCAAACTGACAGAAAGCAAATTCGCGTTTGCCTTCGTAAACACTCATGAAACCAAGACATTCGAAGACAAGAAGCCGATCGCAGTAGCATTTTACGATGCTGCCAAGTCGGCGTGGGCAGACTTCAAGCTCACGATCGATAAAGCAGCTTCTACAGTAACGATAGAGGCACTTGCACAGGATGAGCCCGCACCTACTAAACCGGAAGGTAACAATTCAAACACGAATAACAATACTTCCGCGCAGACAAAGGCCGCAGACGCGTCCACAACTCTTGCAGATGGCACATATACACCTGAAAGTTTCGGCTATTCAGGCGGCACCGGAAAGGTAGCGATCAGCTGCACACAGATCGAGGTTCGAAACGGACAGGCTTACGCAACGATCGTATTCTCCAAGCCGAACGGCGGAGCAGCCAGTGTTGATGCAGTAAGAGCTGCAGGCGGAGAATATACAGGCAATAACACTTTTGTCATTCCTGTTGATCTCAACACCAATATGACAATTTACGGATGTACGACAGCCATGTCACAGCCGCACTGGGTAGAGTATACTATCTTTATCGGACTGACCGAGCCAGGCAAGGACACTTCAAATGTCGTAAAAGTGACGGATAATAAGGATACACTGGACCAGACAGCGCCGACTATCCCTGGCATTAAATCCGTTGGCGAAGTCAAGGTAGAGTATACGGACCTTTTCAAGATCTACGAATATGAAAATGGATATTATCTTATTGAAATGAATCTGTACGAAGATACGTACAGAGATTCCGTGGAGTACCGTAAAGCCGCAATTGCAGCAGAGAAAGAGGAAGCTGCAGGTAAAAATACCGCACAGGAGAGCAGTTACGACGAAGAAGGCAATTATATCGCTGCTCAGAGCGACAGTGAAAAGATCGCGGAGCTCTACAAGAATGAAGTGGTAAAATATCTTGTGGTTCCGGAAGGCAAACAGGTTCCGGCAGGCCTTGAAAAAGAGCTTATCGTCATCAGACAGCCTGCTGACAAGACTTATGTTTCATCGGCAGAAGCCCTTGAATATCTCATGGCGCTTAAGGCTGACGGTAACATTACGGCCATAGGCATTGCTGAAGAGGAGATCGAAGACGAAGCGATTAAAGCAAGGCTTGCGCTTGATAAGGGTGAAGAAGGCAGGATCGTGTTCGCCGGAGAATATGATGACTGGGATATCAAGACCCTGCTTCTTGAAAAGAACAATTTTGCGATCTCTTCATCAAAGATACTTCCGAACGATAAGGAAACCGTTGAAGAGGATCTTGAAAACCTTATAAGGCTCGCTGAGCGTGCTAATCAGCTTGACGGTATGGCAATGTTCATCGACAGAAGCGCCGATGAGAAGAATGATCTTGCCAAGGCGGAATGGAACAAGGTCTACGGAATCATTTACGGCCAGAAGGATGCTGCGGAACAGCTTTATAAAGCTGCAGTAGACGGCGCGACCGAGGAAGAGAAGACGGCTGCACTGCAGACCAAAGATGAGCGTACAAAGACGCGTAACGCAAATGCTGAGGCTGCCAAAAACAATGCGGAGTAAAACAATATGAATAAAAATCGTATTCTTACACTGTTAATATGTACTATACTTACTGCAGGCTGCTTTGCGCAGCCTGCAGCTGCTGATGCAATTTCTTCATCAGCGGATGAAGCTGCATTTACAGAAGCCGACATGTATATATTCGAGGACGATGCACCGGTGATCGAAGGACTGACTTATGAAAAATCCATAAAGCTCGATTACGCTGAATGCTTTGACGTATATTACTATAATGATGGCTACAAGCTGATAGATGTCGAGATCTCAGGACAGTATCTGATCGTTCCTGAGGGTAAGGAAGCTCCGGATGGCCTCGATCCGGAGATCACGGTGATATATCAGCCGCTCGATGAGATCTATATGGCTGCGACCGGATCGGTATCGTTCTATGACGAGCTGGATGCGATGGAATATCTTACCATGTCTTCCCTGGAAGTGGACGGATGGATGCTTGACGCTGCCGTCGAAGCCATGAACGCCGGCACCTTTGTTTATGCAGGAAAGTACAGCGCTCCTGATTACGAGATGATGGTCGGAAGAGGATGTGATCTTGCTGTGGAATCTACCATGATCCTGCATTCTCCCGAAGTTCAGGAAATGATCGAGGATCTCGGCATACCGGTATTTATCGACCGCTGCAGTTATGAACTTGACGCTTTCGGTCGCATAGAGTGGATAAAGCTTTACGGCGCGATGATGAATCTTGAGGAGAAGGCTTTTGAGAGATTTGCTGTTCAGGAATCAATTCTTGACAGCCTTGAAGATTTTGAGAATACCGGGAAAACGGTCGCCTTCTTTGCGATAAATTCAAACGGGGCTGTGACAGTAAGAAAAACTGAAGATTTCATTCCGAATATGATCGAACTGGCCGGGGGCAAATATATTTTCGATAACCTGGAAAACCCCGACAGCAACAGCGCGACTGTAAGATTGTCGATGGAAGAATTCTACAGCAAAGCGGTCAACGCCGATTATCTTATCTATAACGGGACTATTGAAAGCCCGCTTACTTCCATTCAGGATCTTATAGATAAGGATGAACTGTTCCAGGAATTCAAGGCAGTAAAAGAAGGCAATGTATGGACGGTAGACAAGTCATGGTATCAGGCAACGGCTACCGTGGGTTATCTTATCACGGATATTAACCTCATGCTTACGGGCGGAGATCCGGCTGATATGGTCTACCTTCAGAAAGTGGAATAAAAGGATTACAAATGGCTGCAGATACAAAGATCCAACAGAATACACCGACGGATTATCACCGGGAAAACGCCATAAGACGCACAAGGTGGATAATGGTTTTTGCCATTCTTGCGGTGTTATTCCTTGTTATTATCATTTTGAATGTCAATACCGGAAATGTCGATATTTCCGTGGGGCGTATACTGAATATCCTGTTTACGAGAAGCGGAGATATAGATGAAGTGAATATCATCTGGAGGATACGCATGCCTCGTATCCTTATGGCCGCGATGCTGGGAGGAGCGCTTGCGCTTTCAGGTTTCCTGCTGCAGACATTCTTTGAGAACCCGATCGCAGGCCCTTTCGTCCTTGGTATTTCATCCGGAGCCAAGCTTGTAGTTGCTATCCTGATGATAATAGTTATACAGAGAGTGGGCAGGGTATCGTCCTGGACACTTGTCGCAGGAGCTTTTGTGGGATCCCTTATAGCTACAGGCTTTATTCTGCTTGTATCCAGAACAGTCAAGAACATGGCCGCCTTGCTGGTCGCCGGCGTAATGATCGGATATATCTGTTCGGCGGCTACTGAATTTATGATCACCTTTGCAGAGGATTCAAACATAGTCAATCTGCACGGCTGGTCCCAGGGAAGCTTTTCAGGCATGAACTGGGGCAACGTTCAGTTTACGGCGATACTGGTCGGTATAACCTTTGTGCTGACGTTCCTTCTCTCCAAACCAATAAGTGCATTCCAGCTTGGAGAAGCCTATGCGCAGAGCATGGGCGTAAATGTAAAACGCTTCAAGGTCGTGCTGATACTTCTTTCAAGCCTTCTGTCAGCGACCGTAACAGCATTCGCCGGACCAATATCATTCGTTGGTATTGCGGTGCCATTCCTCATAAAAAGAGCGCTTGGCACCGCAAAACCGCTGGTCGTCATACCTGCAACCTTCCTTGGAGGCGCAGTATTCTGCATGATGTGCGATCTTATTGCAAGGATGGCTTTCGCGCCGACAGAGCTTAATATAAGTACAGTAACATCCGTATTCGGCGCACCTATAGTAATATTCATGCTTGTAAAGCGACAGAAGAATAAGTAAGGAGGATGGCCATGGGAGATTATTATTTTCATCTTGACCATCTTTCGGTCGGATATAACGGGAAAGCGATAATAAATGATATTCGCATCGGTATCAACAAAGGAGAGATTGTAACATTGATCGGTCCTAATGGCGCCGGTAAATCCACGATACTGAAAACAATATCAAGACAGCTTGAAATGATAGAGGGTCGTGTCGAATTCGACGGTACGGAGCTCAGGGAATATTCCTACAAGGATCTTTCCTGCAAAATGGCGGTCGTCCTTACTGAACGCATGCGCCCCGAACTCATGACCTGCCACGATGTTGTCGCTACCGGAAGATATCCTTATACCGGGAGGCTCGGCATTTTGAGCCGTGAGGATGAGGCAAAGGTCGATGCGGCAATGAAGGCAGTTAACGCTTCGGAGCTCGGATCCCGTGATTTTAATGCCATAAGCGACGGACAGAGACAGAGAGTGCTTCTTGCAAGGGCTATCTGCCAGGAACCGGATATCATTCTTCTTGACGAGCCGACATCATTCCTTGATATAAGGCATAAGCTCGAACTCCTTGCCATATTAAGAAGAATGGCAAAGGCAGAAAATATTACCGTAATCATGTCTCTGCATGAGATCGATCTGGCTATGAAGGTTTCCGACAGGATCCTTTGCATCAAGGGAGATCACCTGTTCAAGGAAGGACAGCCGGATGAGATCTTCGATGAAGAAATGATCAGACAGCTTTATGATATCAATAACGGCTTTTTCGATCCTCTGTTCGGAAGCATCGAACTGCCAAAGGTGGGCGGAGAGGCCAAAACACTTGTGCTTTCGTCCTGCGGAAGAGGAGTGCCGGTATACAGACGCCTGCAGAAGGCTAACGTTCCATTCATAGCCGGAATACTTACAGAAAACGATATCGATTATCAGCTCGCGAGGCTTCTGGCTGAAGATATCATCATGAGCGGAGTATATGAAACACTGTCGGATGAAGTCATTCAAAAAGCTCTTTGTATCGTTGATAAATGCGATCAAGTCATAGACGCAGGAGTCGTGATCGGAGAAACAAACGCAGGAATCGCTAAGATACTTGAAGCCGCCCGCACGCAGGGAAAACTGGAGAAGATGTGACGGCTGTAATATGAATAATATATTCAAAACATTTTAAGCGGGGAGATCTACTCTCCGCTGTTTTTTTCTGTGATCATAGTGTATACTTAAATAAATAAAGATCTGTTTTCAGGGAGATAAACGTATGGCAGATATAATGAATGAACTGAGAAATGTATATCTGGATTTTTTCGGGCTTGATAATGGAAAAATGCCGGATGATGAGAAGGTCAAGAATACTCTGCTGGGAGACATGAAAGATCCGCTGCTTAGCGGACTTGATACGAATACGAATATAAATGAACAGCTGCTGAAAACAAGGGAGGCGCTGCGTGAGAGCGGAAGGAATACCCTTGATGCTCTGAACGCATTCGAGGCTGTGCAAAGATCCACGGGAATGGATAAATACGAAGCACAGAATGCTCAGACGGCAGTCCAAAGCGAAAAACCTGCGGAGAAAAAACCGGAAAAGCCTGCGATGGATGAACTTAACGAGCTTATAGGACTGACTTCCATAAAGCATGATGTGGTCGAAATGGTAGCTCTTGCAAAGGTCAGAAAACTCAGGGAAGACAGAGGCATGAAGGCGGTGCCGATATCCCTGCATCTTGTTTTTTCGGGAAATCCCGGAACCGGTAAAACGACAGTGGCGCGTATCCTGGCAAGACTGTATCAGGAGATAGGAATTCTCTCTAAAGGCCAGCTTATTGAAACGGACAGATCCGGTCTGGTGGCGGGGTATCTCGGCCAGACAGCCATCAAGACCCAGAAGCTGATACAGGAAGCCATAGGAGGGATACTTTTTATAGATGAGGCTTACGCGCTGTCACAGAAGGATGATCAGTTCGGGCAGGAAAGCATAGATACTATCCTCAAGGCTATGGAGGATCACAGGGATGATTTCATCGTGATCGTCGCTGGATATACGGAGCCGATGAAAAAGTTCATAGAAAGCAATCCCGGCCTTAAATCCAGATTCAATAAATATTTTGAATTCCCGGATTATACATCGGAGGAGCTTAAGGGCATCTTTGATATGCAGTGCAAAAAATATCAGTATGTGCTTACCGATGAGGCGAATGAAAAAGCTCACACCGTAATTGCCGAAATGGAAGCGAACAAGGGCAGCAACTTTGCAAACGCCCGTTCAGTACGAAACTATTTCGAAAGCATCGTAGCGAACCAGGCGGCAAGAGTAGCCGAAATAAAAGATCCTTCGGAAGAAGATATAACAACGATAACAGCAGATGATCTCAATGATATAGAGATCAAGGAGTTGTCTGAGAAAGAAAAAGTCACTCCCGAAGAAATGAACAGTGCCGCGGACGATCTCATAAACAGCCTTGAAGCATTGGCAGACAGCTGCAAAAAAGATGAGCCGGAGGACGGCATTGAAGAAAAGCCGGAAGAGGCATATCCTGACAACTGATTATAAGTAAGCCGGAATCACAGCATTCCGGCTTTCCTTTCGGGAAGAAAATGCAAAAGTGATAAAAGAGTTCACACTTTTTACAAATATTGAACAAGATTTGAACATCAGCTGAAGATATCATTACCTCAAGATAAAACAAAACAGGCTGATCGCAAATAAGAGCGAATTAGTATTAAAGCCGAAAGGGGATTAATGATATGAAAAATAAAAAGGTCAGATTTCTTGCAATGGCAGTGGTGGCAGCACTTGCCGTATCCTTGTCAGCTTACGGCACTGCAGAGGCAAACAGCGATATCTCCACAGATGTTTCAACTGCAGCAACAGCGAACCTGATATCAGGCGGCGCAATGGATACGACAGATATGTTCACGGACAGGGACCTTGAACAGGAGGCTGATCTTACCGACGCCGAATACATAACCGTAACAGACGGACAGGATATCACGCTCACGGAAGAAGGAGTTTATGTATTAAGCGGGTCCGCTTCGGAAGTTACAGTCACGGTTGAAGCCGGTGACGAGGACAAGGTTCAGATAGTTCTTGACGGAGTCACTATCACGAATACTGACAGCCCCTGCATCTATGTTAAAAGTGCGGATAAAGTATTTGTAACAACGACCGATTCTGACAACAGCTTAAGCGTAACCGGAATGTTTACCGCTGACGGTGACACAAATACCGACGCAGTCATCTTTTCAAAGGACGATCTAGTGCTCAACGGAGTCGGCACACTTAATATCAATTCCACGGATAACGGAGTTTCCTGCAAAGACGAGCTTAAGATCACCGGCGGAACAATAAACGTAAATGCTTCTTCAGATGCTTTTGAAGCCAATGATCAGATCTCGATCGCAGACGGATATATCACTGTTACAAGCGGAAAAGATGCATTCCACAGCGAAAATGATGAGGATAATTCTGTAGGATACATCTATATCTGCGGAGGAACGTTCACTATTAATGCTGCTGATGACGGTATTCAGGCTACTTCGATCCTGCAGATAGACGGAGGCAACTTCAATATTACATCTGAGGAAGGCATTGAAGGCACCTGGGTGCAGATAAACGGAGGAACGATCAAGATATATGCTACCGATGACGGAGCGAACGCTTCGATCAAGTCCACTTTCTACGATTGTGTGTTTGAGATGAATGATGGCAGCCTGACTATAGCTATGGGACAGGGAGATACAGACGCTATCGACTCAAACGGCAGAATAATTATAAATGGCGGAACGATAGACATCACAGCACAGTCACCGTTTGATTACGATTATGGTGCGGAGTTTAACGGCGGTACCATAACAGTCAACGGACAGCAGATCACCGAGATAACCAATTCCATGATGGGCGGCGGGTTCGGACCTATGGGAGGCTTCGGCGACCAGAATATGGGCGGAGGCTTCGGTGGTACTGATGGCAGCCAGAATATGGGCGCAGGCCAGGGCGGCATGGGCGGAAATCAGAATATGGGCGGAGGCCCCGGCGGTAACGGGGGCTTTGGCGGAGGAAGGTTCTGACCTTGATTATTGGAGATACTATAAAGTTAAGGAGGCGCGAAAGTGCCTCCCCTTTTTCTTGTCAAATTCTTAAGAGGGGCATATAATAAGGTTCATTAGACAAAAAGGAAGCCTGCATAATGAAGATTCTTGTCCTGAACGGCAGTCCCAAGGGTGACTACAGTATTACCCTGAAGACTGTCGAATATATTGAAAAGCATAATCCCGGTTACGAATTCCGCGTACTGAATGTCGGTAAAAACATAAAGAAATATGAAAAGGACTTTTCGGAAGCGCAGAGCGCGCTTCAGGAAGCGGAGATGATCCTGTTTTCATTTCCGGTATATACCTTTCTGGCTCCGAGCCAGCTGCATAAATTCATACGTCTCATGAAGGAAAATGGCGGGGAGCTGTCCGGAAAATGGGCTTCCGTCATTACGACATCGAAGCATTTTTATGATATAACGGCCCACAACTATATAAAAGAAAACTGTATGGATATGGGCCTTAAATTCGTCAACGGCCTTTCTGCGGACATGGATGATCTTCTGCATGAAGAGGGCCGTCGTGAAGCGCTCGCCTTTTTTGATCACCTCATCTGGTCAGTGAAAAATGACATCTATGAGAAAGATCTTATTGACAGAAAACCGCCGGTACACAGACCGGTCAGCATGGTTTACAGCGTGCCGAAAGGAGATAAAAGGTGCGTAATAGTTGCGGATCTGGATCCTTCAGATAAACAGCTGCAGGCAATGATAGACCGTTTTGACGCCGTATTTCCTTATAAGACAGACCTGGTAAATATACGCGACTTCGATTTCAGGGGTGGCTGCATCAGCTGTTTCAACTGTTCCGTTTCCGGAGAGTGTATTTATAAGGACGGATTTCAGGAGCTTTTAAGGAATAATATTCAGTCAGCAGATGCTATTGTAATTGCGTTTTCAATAACGGACCATTCCATGGGGACGCAGTTCAAGATATATGACGACAGGCAGTTCTGCAACGGCCATCGTACCGTTACATCCGGAACGCCTTTCGGATATCTTATAAGCGGGAATTATTCTTGTGAGCCGAATCTGAAACTGCTCATTGAGGCCAGAGCCGAATGCGGAGGGAATTACCTTGCCGGAGCTGCCTCGGATGAATTCGATCCTGAAAAGGAAATCGAGAAGATGGCCAAAGAGCTGGCCTATGCAATGGAAAGGGGATACACTCAGCCTGCAAACTTCTATGGGGTAGGCGGGATGAAAATATTCAGGGATCTGATATATCTTATGCAGGGACTGATGCGTGCAGATCATAAATATTATAAGGCTCATGGCATATATGATTTCCCACAGAAAAAGAAGGGCACGATGCTTGCCATGTATCTGGTCGGAGCTCTTATGAAAAATAAAAAGCTGAAAGCAAAGGCCGGAAACAAGATGAATGAGGGAATGATAGCCCCATATGTAAAAGCGTTGGAGAAATAAGAAATGATAGTTGATTTCCACACACATACCTTTCCTGAGAAGATATCTTTAAAGACAGCGGATAAACTGGCACATATGGCTATGTCGAAATATTATATCGATCCGAACGTATCTTCGCTTGCTGAAGCAAGCGAAGAGGCTGGTATCGATCTGTGCATAAACCTCCCGGTCATGACACGCCCGGACCAGGTCGTTTCCGTCAATGACAGCCTCATAAGGCAGATGGAAGATCTGCGGACAAAGGGGATAATGACTTTCGGCGGCATGCATCCTGATTACGAATCCTTCGGAACCGAGCTTAAAAGACTTAAAGAGCACGGAATCAAAGGAATCAAGATACATCCTGCCTATCAGGAAACAGATCTTAACGATATCAAATTTAAAAGGATAATTGCGGCTGCGGAAGAAAACGACATGATCGTCATTACTCATTCCGGGCTAGATATAGGGATACTTCACCATAATTTCGCCGATCCGGATATGGTGCTGGATATAGTAAAAGATATTGCACCGTCCAAATTTGTCCTTGCGCACATGGGCGGCTGGCAGGGCTGGGATGACGTGGAAAAATATCTGGCGGGAGCGCCTGTCTATCTTGATACCGCGTTTTCGCTTGGAGAGATCACGCCATTTGAAGGTTATGAAGACAAACTGCAGTTCAGAGAGAACCTCAGTGAGGAGAACTTTGTGCGGCTCTGCAGGAAACATGGTTTTGATAAAATACTTTTTGCTACGGATTCACCGTGGGCGGATATGAAGAAATACGTAGATTTTATAAAAGCCGCAGATCTTTCAGATGAAGAAAAGGATATGATATTCGGCGGAAACGCAGCCGGAATTCTTGGGATAAGCAATAAATGATCGAAATAAAACTGCCTGAAGAAGTAGAATATATTATTAAAACACTTGAAGAGAACGGATTCGAGGCCTTTGCCGTCGGCGGCTGCGTTCGCGACAGCCTTCTGGGAAAAAAGCCGCATGACTGGGATGTGACCACATCGGCCAAACCTGAAGACATGAAAAAGATATTCAGACGCACGGTCGATACCGGTATAGAACATGGAACGGTAACCATCCTTCATGGCAATGCGTCAATCGAAACTACCACCTACCGGATAGACGGTATCTATGAGGACAACAGACATCCAAGGAATGTTGAGTTTACTTCAGACCTGACGGAAGACTTAAAACGACGTGATTTTACGATAAACGCCATGGCGTACAATCCGTCGACCGGCATAGTAGACCGTTTCGGAGGACTTGGGGATCTCGAGACCGGAATCATCAGATGCGTAGGAGATCCGTTTGAACGCTTTAATGAAGACGCCCTCAGGATATTCCGCGCCATCCGTTTCAGTGCCCAGCTGAGTTTCGGAATAGATGAGGAGACGAAAAAGGCGATCTCTTTTATGGCGCCGAATCTTGCAAATATCAGTGCGGAGAGGATCTGCGCGGAGTTGCTGAAGACCATCACTTCCGATTCACCAGGCAAAATGCGGCTCGCATATGAGCTGGGTGTGACGAAGATCGTCCTTCCGGAATTCGACGAAATGATGCAGACAGAGCAGAATACGAAGCATCACTGGTATTCTGTAGGCGAGCATACGATAAAGACGATGGAAAACATTCCTGCTGACCGTATACTCAGGCTGACGATGCTGCTGCATGATATAGGCAAACCGCAGTGCAAACGTACCGATGAAAACGGCGTGGATCATTTCAAGACACACGCTGTATCTTCCGAAAAGATCGCCGTGAAAATAATGCGACGCCTTAAGCTGGATAATGATACGATAAAAAAGGTACGTATGCTTATCCGATTCCATGACTGGCATTATATACCGGATGAAACAAACGTACGCCGGCTCGTGCATGACCTGGGCGATGATCTCATGGAGGACTTTTTCCTTGTGCAGAAAGCTGACCTGGCCGGGCAGAGCGACTACATGAAAGCGGAAAAGCAGGAAAGACTGGACAACAGTGAAAGAATATATGGTATTATAAAGGAGAGAGGCGACTGTACGTCCTTAAAGACACTCGCTCTGACCGGAGAAGATATATTATCTTTGGGCATAAAGCGGGGTCCTGAGGTCGGACGCATACTCGAAGCCGCCCTCGATGATGTAATAGAAAACCCTGATCACAATAACAAGGATTATCTGAAACATTTTGCAATTGTTCAGGAGTCAGAAGGAAGGAGCTGAACTGGAATGAACGCAAGAGAAGCATATGATTCATGGCTGAACAGCCCTTATTTCAGTGATGAAACAAAGGCTGAACTGCTTTCGATCAAGGACGATGCACATGAAATAGAAGAGCGCTTCTATAAAGAACTTGAATTCGGTACCGCGGGGCTGCGAGGCATAATCGGTGCGGGAACGAACCGCATGAACATCTACACGGTCAGAAAGGCCACACAGGGTCTCGCAAATTATATAATCAAATGCGATACCTGCAGCAAGGGCGTTGCGATCTCCTATGATTCCAGGCATATGTCGCCTGAATTTGCGGATGAAGCTGCGCTCTGCCTTGCCGCGAACGGTATCAAAGCATATGTATTTACCTCTTTAAGACCTACGCCCGAGCTTTCGTTTGCCGTAAGATATTACGGCTGTACGGCAGGAATAAACATCACGGCAAGCCATAATCCTTCGGATTACAATGGATACAAGGTCTACTGGGAGGACGGTGCGCAGATAACACCGCCTCATGACGGCGGGATAATGGAAGAGGTCCGCGCTATCAAGGATTACGCCGATGTAAAGACCATGCCAAAAGAAGATGCTATAAAGAAAGGATTATACATTCCGGTAAACAAGGAAGTGGACGAGGCTTATTACGCTGCCGTAAAAGGATGCATTTTAAGTCCTGAAGCCATCGCGGAATACGCAAAGGAACTGAAGGTGGTTTATACACCGCTTCACGGCACAGGACTAGTACCTGTCACGGAGATACTTTCAAGCCTTGGGTTTGAAAATGTCTACGTAGTTCCGGAACAGAGAGAACCTGACGGAGATTTCCCGACTGTAGCATATCCGAATCCGGAGGCGGATGAGGCTTTTGCACTTGCAGTTGAGCTGGCTAAGAAAGTAGATGCCGATCTTATACTTGCAACAGATCCCGACGCAGACCGCCTTGGCGTAAGGATAAAGACAGGCAAGGGAGAATATCTTGATCTTAACGGCAATGTATCCGGATGCCTGATCGGATATTATGAACTGAAGAGAAGAAAAGAACTGAATATTTTGCCGGCAGACGGAGAACTTGTAACCAGCATAGTTTCATCTAAAATGTCCAGGGCCATAGCGGAAAAATACGGCATGAGATTTGCAGAGGTGCTTACAGGCTTCAAATGGATCGGCCGTGAAATGCTCAGAATGGAAGAGGAAAAATGCGGTACATACCTGTTTGGATTTGAAGAAAGCTACGGATGCCTGATCGGCACTTACGCCAGAGACAAAGATGCTGTTGCTGCATCGATGGCACTTTGTGAAGCTGCTGCTTACGCGAAGAGCAAGGGCAGGACACTGTATGACGATCTGAAAGAGATCTATGAGACCGTCGGATATTACAGAGAAGATGTCAAATCAATAACGATGTCCGGCATAGAAGGCCTTGCAGAGATAGCGGCTATCATGAAAAAGCTCAGAAATACAGAAGTAAAGGAGATAGGCGGCTTCAATGTCCTGAAGGTGAGAGATTATGCATCTGGCATGATCACAGATATGGCGGATGGAACAAAGACACCGACAGGTCTTCCAGGATCTGACGTGCTTTATTATGAGCTTGAGAACGACGGGTGGGTCGCAGTCAGACCGTCCGGAACTGAGCCGAAGATCAAGCTGTATTTCGGAATAAAAGGAAAAACTGCCGAAGAAGCAGATGCCATTGCCGGAAGAATGAAGACATCGGTTTCCGCGCTTGCTGAACTGTGACAGCAAGATATTGATTTATATTTCGAAAACTTACAAGGATTTGTTGACAAAAGCCTTACAACACGATAAAGTAATTCTACATTATTATTTTAAATAGTATATTTTATAAAGGAGAACTACCGAAAATGAGAAAAAAAGAATTAGTCGCTAAAATCGCAGAGAAGGCAGGCCTTTCAGCGGCTGCAGCAGAAAAAGCGCTTAATGCTTTTGTTGAGACTGTTACAGAGGCTATGAAAGCAGGCGATAAAGTGCAGCTTACAGGTTTTGGTACATTTGAGACAGCAGATCGCCCCGCAAGAACAGGCAGAAATCCGTTCACAAACGAAACAATGGAAATCGCTGCATCAAAAGCTCCTAAATTCAAAGCCGGAAAAGCTTTAAAAGATGCTGTTAATGAATGAGACTAGATAAATATCTCAAAATTTCCAGGCTTATTAAGAGAAGGACCGTTGCTAATGAGGCTTGCGATGCCGGAAGAGTGTATTTGAATGATAAACCGGCAAAAGCATCGACTCAGGTGAAGGAAGGCGACATCATTGAGATACGGTTCGGCAATAAAAGTGTGAAAGCTGAAATATTGGACATAAAAGAAACTGCGCTTAAAAATGAAGCAGCAGAGCTTTTCAGATATATTTAGATCCTTATAAAGGTCCGGAGGATTAATGGCTAAAGCTGTAAGGACGGTTGGCAAACGTAAGAAAAAAATGAATGCCAGAAGGGCAACGATGGTCGGCATTACATTTGTTGTGCTGGTGCTGTTCGTGTCTATGCTCGTACTTACATCCTCACTTCATAAAAAAGTTGAAGCCGATGCCCTGAAAAAGGCGGCGATCGAACAGCAGATCCTTGACGAGCAGGCAAGGACGGGGGAAATAGAGGATCTTGAAGATTATATGAAAAGTGACGAGTACATAGAACAGGTTGCCAAGGACAAGCTTGGAATGGTCAATGACGGAGAGATAATTTTTAAACAGACTGATTAAATCTGGGCTGTCGCGCGGGGTGGTTATTAAAAAGAATGCCTTGCGCGGCAGCCGTTTTTTTGGCGAAAGAATGGAAGGTATGAAAAAGCGGCTCATAGAGTACATAAAACTCCATAATATGATCACCTGTGGTGATTCGGTCTGCGTCGGCCTTTCGGGCGGGGCAGATTCTGTCTGCCTTTTTATACTGCTTAATGAGATCAAAGATGTTTTCGGCTTTTCTCTTTGCGCTTTTCATGTGAATCATAATCTGCGCGGCAGTGCGAGCATTCATGACAGGGATTTCGTCAAAGAGCTTTGCCTTAAATACGACGTTCCCCTGTATGTTTTCGAACACGATATCGCCGCTGAAGCAGAGACGGAAAAATGCGGCACGGAGGAGGCCGGACGCATTGCACGGAGGAAAGATGCAGCCGAGTGTATAAAAAACGGAGCGACAAAGATCGCGCTTGCCCATCACCTGAATGATCAGGCGGAGACTGTCCTTTTTAATCTGAGCAGGGGAAGCTCGCTTTACGGTATGTGCGGAATAAGACCCGTGAACGGCTGTTTCATACATCCGCTTCTTATATTCGAAAAACGAGAGATCGTTGCAGAGCTTGAAAAAAGAAATATCAGCTGGTGTACTGATGCCACAAATACCGATACCGGATATACAAGAAACTGTATCCGCCATGAGGTGATAACTCTGCTTGAGGACAAGGTAAACACACGTACATCGGCGCATTTGGCTGCTGCGGCTGGTGATCTGCAGCTTGCGGCGGAACTTATCGACGGGCTTTCGCGGGATGCCTTTGGCGAATATGTAAAGGAAGTGCAGCTGGGCAATAATAAGCATAATACAACTTATGAAGATGCTTCAGCTGTCGGAGAGGCACATACTGAGCTGCGCGTATCCGATGCTCTTGCCGGCCTTAACAGACTGGTACAGCTTAATGTTCTAAAGCTGGCTCTTATCAGACTCAGCGGGAAGGCGAAGGATATTGACAGGAAGCATCTGGAACAGATGGCTGACCTTTTATCTGCCGGAAGTGGGGCAGAAACAGACTTGCCTTACGGGATCTGCGCGGTCAGAACATATGACGGGATCGTTATAAAACAGCGAAGCAGTCGTGCTCCTGAATTTAAAGCCCCTTTCATCACAGACGGCGACATGACCGCAGGACCATTTGAGATCAGATCCAGGATAATACCTGTGCCGAAGCCTGAGAATATTGAAAAAAACAAATATACTAAAGTGTTTGATTATGATATTATAAAAAAGAACTGCGTCCTCAGGACCAGGAAACCCGGCGACCGTATGGTCATAGACAGTTACGGCCGCACAAAAAAGCTTAAGGACATTCTGATAGATGAAAAAATAGAAAAAGGCTTAAGAGACAGGCTTATTTTACTTGCCGACGGCAGCCTTGTACATTGGATCATCGGATTCAGGATGGGAGAAAGTGCAAAAATAACAGATGTAACTGCGAAAGCAGTACAGATCAGCGTGAACGGAGAGTATTAAAATGGATGACGAAGATGACTACGTAATTGAAACTCTTATACCTGAAGAAGAGGTAGCGGCACGCATTAAGGAAATTGCCGCGGAAATCAGCAAAGATTACGCCGGAAAACAGCTTAAGCTTATTTGCGTACTAAAGGGCGGAGCATATTTCATGTGTGAGCTTTCAAAATATATCACCGTTCCGGTCCAGCTTGATTTCATGGCTGTGTCCAGCTATGGCGCAGGAACCGTTTCTACAGGTAATGTCAGGATCAAAAAAGACCTTGACGATTCAATAATGGGCGAAGATGTCCTTGTCGTTGAAGATATTATCGACACGGGAAACACATTAAGCTCACTGCTGAAGCTTCTGGGAGCCAGGGAACCGGCTTCGCTTAAGCTCTGCACGCTTCTTGACAAGCCGGACAGAAGGACGGTAGAGGATATAAAGGTAGATTACTGCGGTTTCAAGATCCCGGATAAATTTGTCGTGGGATACGGACTTGACTATGATGAAAGGCACCGCAATCTGCCTTACATAGGCGTGCTGAAATTCGATTAATATGAGGTGAAAAAGTGCAAAGACAGTCAAGAGGATGGGGAATGTATATTGTGTTCCTCATTATAGTTGTTGCTGTGTGTTTTTATTTTTCCAGGCAGACGGCTACTTCTACAGAGGTCACGAATACAGAGTACCAGAAGATGCTCGAGTCCGGTTCGGTCGATACGGCCGTTATCCATCAGAACGCTCAGGTGCCGACAGGTTATATCAATTTCAAGACCACTACAGGCATACAGTGCAAAGTGAATGTAACGGATGTAAAGGACGCCGAGGCTTCTCTTGCTGAACATGGAATCGATTATTCCATAATGAATGTATCTTCAACAAATACGTTCTATGATATCGTACTTCCCGTTATCTTTTTCATCTCCATTATAGGCGTGCTGCTATTGTTCCTGCGCAGGAACAGCAGTGCGAACGCGGCGAACAGCCAGATGATGAATTTCGGGAAGAGCAGGGCAAGACTTTCGACACCGGAAGATCAGGAAACCAGATTTGCCGATGTCGCAGGTCTTGAAGAAGAAAAAGAAGAGCTTCAGGAAATAGTTGACTTCCTGAAAGATCCCGCCAAATATACGAGCCTCGGAGCCAGAATACCAAAGGGAGTCCTTCTCGTAGGTCCTCCGGGCACAGGTAAAACGCTTATTGCCAAAGCAGTCGCAGGCGAAGCCGGCGTACCGTTTTTTTCGATATCCGGTTCGGATTTCGTAGAAATGTTTGTCGGCGTTGGTGCTTCAAGGGTCAGAGATCTTTTTGATAAGGCCAAGAAGAACAAGCCGTGTATAGTGTTTATTGATGAAATAGACGCGGTTGCAAGAAAAAGAGGCAGCGGAATGGGCGGCGGTCATGATGAGAGAGAGCAGACACTTAACCAGCTGCTTGTTGAAATGGACGGGTTCGGAAGCAATTCCGGAATCATTGTCATGGCGGCTACGAACAGGCCTGACATACTGGATCCTGCCATAAGGCGTCCTGGCCGTTTCGACAGGACTGTAACGGTAGGTCTGCCTGATGTAAATGCCCGTGAAGCTATATTAAAGGTCCACGCCAGGAACAAACCGATGGGCGAAGATGTAGAGCTGCGGCAGATAGCCCAGACTACTGCCGGGTTTTCGGGAGCTGATCTTGAAAACCTTCTGAATGAGGCTGCGATCAAGGCGGCGTCAGAAAACCGCAGATATATAATATACGACGATGTGAAAGCTTCATTCTTTAAGATCGGCGTCGGCAAGGAAAAGAAGAGCAAGGTGATCTCGGATGAAGAGAAGCGCATAACAGCGTATCACGAGACCGGACATGCAATTCTTTTCCACGTGCTTCCTCATATGGATCCCGTTTATACCATTTCGATCATCCCGACAGGAAACGGAGCTGCAGGGTATACCATGCCTCTGCCTGAAAAGGATAATATGTTCCAGACCAAGGGAATGATGACAGAAAGGATAATAGTTGGTCTCGGAGGACGTGTGGCTGAAGAAATGCGCACGGATGATATTACATCAGGTGCATCGCAGGATATAAGACAATGCACGCAGATCGCGAGAGCTATGGTTACCAGGTTCGGAATGTCGGATTCCATAGGCCTTGTTTCATATGATGAACAGGACGAAGTGTTTATCGGAAGAGATTGGGGCCATACAAAGAATTACAGTGATGCAACTGCTGCAAAGATCGACGAAGAGGTAAGACGCATAGTTGAAGAGTGCCATGAAACAGCGAGAAGCATAATATCCGCTCATCAGGGAGTGCTGGATGCCTGCGCGAAAAAACTTATAGAAAAAGAACGCCTTTCAAAAGAGGAATTTGAAAGTATCTTTGCTGAAGTTGAGGGAAATGCCCATCCTGAAGCTGCCGTTTGAAAAGATAATAAATAATGGAATTAGAAACATTTTTCTCTGACGAGACAATAAATTACAGAACACCCTGCGACCCGAAAGCCGGTGAAACGGTGCATATAAAGCTCCGTACAGGCAGATATCAGGCACAGAGTGTTTTGTTATGTTTCCTTGACGGGCAGCGGCTGCCTATGACTTGGGAATACGAAAAAAACGATTTTGATTTTTACTGTGCGGATATCAGCGTAGCCGACGAAGCTTTATATTATTATTTTGAGATAAACGCCGGAAACGACAAGGTATACTACGGTAAGACCGGTACGTCCTTTGATACGGACGAGCTCGTTCCGTTTTGCATCTATCCCGGGTTTTCAACTCCGGAATGGTCGAAAGGCTGTCTTACGTATCAGATCTTCACTGACAGGTTCTGCAATGCCGATTCATCTAACGACAGATACAATGGAGAATATATGTACGGCGATGAGCCGGTGATTACCTCAAAATGGGGTGAGCCGTTGATCAACGATACTTACAGACAGTTCTATGGCGGCGACATTCAGGGTATTATCGCAAAAATACCATACCTCAAATCACTGGGAATAGAAGCTGTTTATCTTAATCCTGTATTTGAATCACCATCTTCACACAAGTATGACTGTGCCGATTACGGCCATATCGATACATCTTTGGCCGTTAAAAACGATCCTGAAGCTTCAAATGAGCTGATGGCAGGATTCATAGAAAAAGCTCACGAAAACGGAATAAAAGTCATTCTGGACGGTGTCTTCAACCATTGCAGTTCATCAAACGCATGGTTCGATATAGACGGGGCGGAAGAGCCGGATTCTTCCATGGCCGGAGCCTACGCTCATCCTTCAAGCAGATATCACGACAGATTTGGATTTAAGAATAAAGAGTGCACTGATTACGAAGCCTGGTGGGACGTGGAGACACTGCCTAAGCTTAACTATGAAAAGGATGTCTCACTGACGGACGATATTATTGGATATGCCAGGCAATGGATCAGTCCGCCTTATAATGCAGATGGCTGGAGGCTGGATGTAGCTGCAGATCTGGGGCATACTGAAGAATATAACCATTTGTTCTGGAAAAAATTCAGGAAAGAAGTAAAGGCAGTTTCCAAAGAAGTGCTTATTACGGCTGAACATTATGAGGATCCGACCGCCTGGCTCAAAGGAGATGAGTGGGACAGCTTAATGAACTACAGGGCGTTCATGGATCCTGTCACCTACTTCTTTACAGGAGTTGAAAAACACAGCGATGCAAAGGACCTTTCTTTAAAGGCAAATGCAGAGGTCTTTGCGTCAACTTTGAACTATCACAGCGCGCTTATGCCGGGGTCATCACTGCTTTCGGCGATGAACCAGCTGGATAACCATGATCATTCAAGGTTCCTGACAAGGACGAACGGCATGACCGGAAGATATCAGGAACTGGGAGCTGCAGCCGCTGAAGAAGGGATCGATAAGAATTTGCTTCGCCAGGCGGCAGGATTTTTATATTTCTGGCCTGGAGCGCCATGTCTGTATTATGGCGATGAAGCAGGAGTCTGCGGATTTACCGATCCTGACAACAGAAGGTGTTATCCGTGGGATAATGAAGACAGAGAACTTCTTGACTATTTCATAAAGTTAGGGCAGTTAAGGAGCAGGCTCGCTTTTATAAAACAGGCCTCATGCAAAATAATATATGCCAGTGACAGCATCATAGCTTTTTCGAGGTTTACCGAAGACAAACGCATAACTGCCGTATTCTCCATGGCAGGTGAAACCAGAAAAATATCACTTCCGATATGGCAATGCGGTTATCCCGGATATAAAAAGGCTGAGAAGCTGAAGATACTTTTTAAAAGCGTTCCGGAGGGCTATGGGTTTTCAGAAAAAACTGTTGCAGCCGAATACGGGATCCTGGATATAGACATTGATCCGGGCGAATTTGTTCTTATCGGATGAAGAGGTGAATTTTATGACATCATTTATAAACGGTCTGTCTGTGAACAGTGCATCGATCATGACCGTGATCTCTATTATTTTTTATTTTGTCGAGTGTCTGTTCGGTTATAAGATAATCAAGATCTCCTGTTCTATAGCCGGCTTTATTATCGGGTGTTTTGCAGGAGCTTATATTTCAGGAACAGTGCTTGCACTCGAAAGCCCATGGCCTGTAATAATAGCCGTAGCTGCAGGAATACTTCTTGCCTGCGTTTCTTTCTGGATATATCTGGCAGGAGTATTCGTTCTGGGCCTTTTCTTTGCATTTACTCTTGCGATTAAGATACCTTATCCGGCGTCAATGTCAGAAAGCGTATGGCCGGTCGTGATCTCCCTGGTAATAGGGATAATCGTAGGTATACTTGCAGTAAAATTCCAGAGAATAATCATTATTTTCCTTACAGGTGCAGGAGGCGCTTACGGCTGCATTAACGGAGTAGCTTCGATCACTACGTTTTTTACATCAGGAGCATCTTCAATGCAGTTCACGGTCACTTTGCTTCTGGGTGCCGTAGGTATAGTTCTTCAGTTGATCATGACGAGAAAAAGGTGAATGAAATGGAATATAAAAGATGTTATGCAGTAGTATCACTGCCCGCAATACGTGAAAATCTTATGCAGGTGAAGTCACGCCTTGAACCTGGAGTTTCCCTTCTTACAGTGGTAAAGGCCAACGCTTACGGCCATGGGAGCGTTGAAGTTGCAAAATATACCGAAGATATTTCAGATATTTTCGGGGTCGCCTGCCTTGAGGAAGCTGTTGAACTGAGGAAGGCGGGCATCGAAAGACCGATCATGATACTCGGTTACACCTCACCTTCTCAGTATGAGACTCTTCTTAGATACAACATATCGCCTACCATATATAATTACGATGAGGCTGTGCTTCTTTCGCAGGCTGCGATGAGAATGAATACTCTTGCACTTGTGCATATAGCTCTTGACACAGGAATGACGAGGATCGGTTTCCGGGCATCAAAGGAATCTCTTCGTAAGATCATAGATATTTCAAACCTGCCTAACATAGATCTGACCGGTATTTTCACTCATCTGTCATGTGCAGATATGGCAGGCGATGCTGCTGCGGAACACACAAAAATGCAGCTTGATGAGTTCGATTATATGCTGGAGATCCTGAATTACAGCCATATAGATTTTGAATTCGTGCATGCGTTCAACAGTGCAGCCATTATGGAGCAGGATAACAGAGGGTATACCTGCGCAAGGTCGGGTATAGTCACATACGGAATGTATCCTTCCGACGAAGTCGATAAAAATGCATTAAAGCTGCAAAGCGCGCTTTCCTGGTATGCCCATGTGATAAACATTGCAGACGTAGAAGAGGGACGGCCGGTAAGCTACGGAGCTACATTTACTACAAAAAGGCCGGTAACCAGGATCGCGACTGTATCCGCAGGATACGCGGATGGATATCCGAGACTTCTTTCAAATAAAGGCAGAGTGCTTATCAACGGACAATATGCTCCGATCATCGGGCGTGTCTGTATGGATCAGTTTATGGTCGATGCAACTGATATCGCAGATATAGAGATCGAGGATACAGTTACTTTGATAGGCAGGGACGGCGAAAACGAGATCACTGCAGATGAAATAGCTGACCTCACCGGGACGATCAATTATGAGGTAACATGCGACATAAGTCCCAGAGTAGAAAGGATATATAAAAAAGCTTGACTTCCTTTTGCTAACATGGTAGCATGGCAGCGTACTAAAGCGAACTGAACAGGTGGTAATTGACCGGATGTTGAATGATTCATTAAATAAAAAGAATATAGAGTTTGATCCTGCCGTTCTTGACGATATCGAAAAGCTCAGTTACGGACTTAGAAATATCTATATGAAACATGGCTTCGAGCGCTTTAAAATGAGCAAATTCGAGGAATATGATCTTTATGTCAGGAACAAGGATTTTCTTGTATCGGACAGTGTCATTACTTTTACCGATACAACAGGACGGCTGATGGCGCTGAAGCCTGATGTAACCCTTTCGATCATAAAGAATTCAAGAGATAACCCGGATTCTCTTCAAAAAATATGCTACAACGAGAATGTTTACAGGATATCTCAAAGCACCGGATCATTTAAGGAGATCCTTCAGGCCGGTCTTGAATGTTTCGGAAACGTTGATAATAAAGTAACCGGAGAAGTACTTGGGCTTGCGGCTGATTCTCTTGCGCTGACAGGAAGGGAGTATGTTATCGAAACGGCCCAGCTTGACATCCTGGCTTCCTTTGCCGAAGAGATCTCTTCGGAGCCTGCGGTCAAAGATGCTTTGCTTAAATGTGTAAGTGAAAAAAACCTGCACGGGATCGATAATATTTGCACATCAAACGATCTGCCTTTGGAAAAAGCGTCCGATCTTAAAGAACTCGCAGGGTTGTACGGACCTCCCGGAGAGGTGTTTCCGAAGCTTGAAATGCTTTGCAGGGGCAAGGGGATCGACAGCTGCATCGCAGACTTCAGGGAATCGTTAAGCTCATTCAAAAAAGGAGAGCACAGCTCTCACGTGATCATAGATTTTTCAGCAGTAAGCGATCTGAAGTATTATAACGGGATCATTTTTTCCGGCTTTGTACAAGGCGTTCCCGGGAGCGTGCTTTCCGGAGGATGCTATGACAAACTCATGAAACGTATGGGCAGAAAGTCGAAAGCTATCGGATTTGCGGTATATCTGGATATGCTTGAGCGCTTATGACCTGTCAGATTTGATTATTGATCTGGAATTCATTTGTCTTAATTTAGTTCATTTCAGGAGAACAAATGCTTAATATAGCTTTGCCAAAGGGACGATTAGGTGAAAAAGTCTACGATATGTTCGAAAAGGCCGGATTTCCCTGTCCTTCAATTAAAGAGAATAACAGAAAACTAATATTTGAAAACGAGGAGGCCGATGTCAGGTATTTCTGGGTAAAGCCATCCGATGTCGCTATTTATGTAGAGAGAGGAGCAGCCGATATAGGCGTTGCGGGAAAGGATATCCTTCTGGAATACGGTCCCGACATATATGAACTTCTCGATCTGAATATAGGAAAATGCAGGATGTGTGTTGCCGGTCCGAAAGACTTTCATGATGACAAGAGGCGCACACTGGTAGTTGCCACGAAATTCTCAAAGACAGCCCAGGCCTACTATTCATCTATCGGAAGAGACATCGATATAATCCATCTGAACGGATCTATTGAGATAGCGCCGATACTCGGCCTTTCAGATGTGATAGTAGATATCGTGGAAACAGGAACCACTCTTAAGCAGAATGATCTTGCGGTGCTGGAGACGATATTCCCGATCAGTGCGAGACTGATAGCAAACAAGTCATCATTTAAATTCAAAACGCCGCAGATGGAGCATATTATTAAGGAACTCAGCAAACAGATCAGGGAGGATTGAAATGATCCGTATATATAAATATGGCCAGGTACCGAATGAAGAGATCTTCGCAAGAGGGATGAGCGGTTTTGACGTGGAAGAGACCGTGGCCGGAATTATAGATGCCGTCAGAAAAGACGGAGATAAGGCGCTTAAAGAATTCAATCTTAAATTTGACAAGGCCGACACTAAAGAGCTTCAGGTATCTGAAGAAGAGATCAAAGAAGCTATAGACGAAGTCGGGCCTGAATTTGCAGGCGTTCTTGAAAGGGCAGCCGCGAATATCCGTAAATTCCATGAAAAGCAGAAGAGAAATGGTTTTATAATCAATGACGAACCCGGTATCCTTATGGGACAGAAAGTGATCCCGATTGAACGCGCCGGTATCTATGTTCCAGGAGGAACGGCGGCTTACCCTTCGACGGTGCTTATGGATTCCATACCGGCAAAGATCGCAGGAGTCGGAGAGATAGTCATGACGACGCCGCCGGACAGCAATGGCAGGATCGCTCCCGCGATACTGGCAGCTGCTTACATAGCCGGAGTGGATAAAATATATAAGGTCGGAGGAGCACAGGCAATTGCCGCACTGGCATATGGAACAGAGTCGATACCGAAAGTCGATAAGATAGTCGGACCCGGAAACGCCTTCGTTGCTGAGGCTAAAAAACAGGTGTTCGGAAAAGTGTCGATCGACATGATCGCAGGACCGAGCGAGATCCTCATAGTTGCTGACGGCAAATCAGATCCGGAATTAGTCGCAGCCGATCTTTTATCTCAGGCAGAGCATGACAAGATGGCGAGCGCAGTGCTTGTAACAGATTCTTACGAGCTGGCCGAAAATGTCCGTGACGAGATAGAAAAGCAGCTTAAAACACTGGAACGTGAAGAGATCGCCAGGGCTTCCATAGAAAATAACGGAAAGATCATCGTAGCGGATGATCTTATGAAGGCTATAGACATAGCCAATGAGATCGCTCCGGAACATCTGGAGCTGGTCATGGACGAGCCTTTCGATTATCTTGATGCAATTAAACATGCCGGATCGATCTTCCTTGGAAGAAGCTGTCCGGAAGCTTTGGGAGATTACCTGGCGGGACCGAATCATACCCTTCCTACCCTGGGAACAGCCAGATTTTCAAGTCCGCTTTCTGTGGATGATTTCGTAAAAAGATCTCAGTATACCTACTTTACGAAAGAAGCTTTTGCGAGAGTCGCACCTGATATCTCGGCATTTGCAAGAAAAGAAGGCCTTACCGGGCATGCAAGAAGTGCAGAGAAACGCATGGAGAAGATAAAATGAGCAGATATTTCAGCAGCAAGTACGAAAAACTGACGCCTTATGTTCCGGGCGAACAGCCTAAGGATATGAAATATATAAAGCTTAACACCAATGAATCGCCGTTCCCGCCGTCTGAAAAAGCGGTTAAGGCAGCTGCGGAGGAAGCTTTGAACTTAAGACTGTATCCTGATCCTGAGCTTACGGCTCTTTCCAGGTCTTTTGCTTCTGCATACGGCGTCGGAGAAAGAAATGTCATCTTTTCAAACGGTTCGGATGATCTTCTCAACTTTGCTTTCATGGCCTTCTGCGACAATGAGACCGGGGCGGCTTTTCCTGATATCACATATGGATTTTATCCGGTATTTGCGGAATTTAATAATATAGATTATAAAGAAATACCTCTGAAAGATGATTTTACTATAGATATAGAAGATTATAAAGGACTTAAGCGAACGATATTTATTGCCAATCCCAATGCTCCTACAGGCATCGCACTTGCTCCTGAGGAGATAGAGAAGATAATTATCGCGAATCCTGATAATATCGTTGTGATCGATGAAGCATATGTAGATTTCGGAGCCGAAAGCTGCGTTCCACTTACAGAAAAGTATGATAATCTGCTTGTGATCGGAACCTTTTCAAAATCGAGATCCATGGCAGGCGCCAGACTGGGTTATGCTATAGGTAATGAGGAACTTATAAATGACTTGAATACTATAAGATTCTCTACAAATCCTTATAATATCAACCGTATGACGATGGCAGCAGGCATCGGGGTTCTTGAAGATCCGGAGTATACAAAAAACAATTGCCTTACGATAATTAAAAACCGTGAATATACCGTAAACGAACTCAAAAAACTCGGATTTACCATGACTGATTCCAGGGCCAATTTCGTTTTTGCGAGAAAACCTGAAGTATCAGGCGAGAAGCTTTATCTGGAACTGAAAAAACGGGGCGTGCTGGTCAGGCATTTCGCAAAGGACAGGATCGATGATTATCTGCGTATCACAATAGGCACATCAGATGAAATGAAAAGCCTTGTAGACGCTGTAAGGATAATACTGGAGGAAATGTAATATGAGGACTGCCAGGATAAAAAGAGATACGAACGAGACGAAAATAGAGCTTTCCCTGAATCTTGACGGAACGGGGACAGCTTCAATAGATAGCGGCATGGGCTTTATGGATCACATGCTTACTCTTTTCGCGAAACACGGCAGATTTGATCTTGATATAAAATGCCAGGGCGATACCAATGTTGATTTTCACCACAGTACAGAAGATATAGGAATAGTGCTCGGCCAGGCATTTTCGGAAGCACTTGGAGATAAAGCAGGCATCAGCAGGTATGGATTTATGATCCTTCCCATGGATGAGGCGCTTATCCTTTCTGCTGCTGATTTTTCCGGCCGCGCCTGTCTGCGTTACGACCTTGATATCCCCTCTGAAAAGGTCGGGGATTTCGATACGGAGCTTACAGAGGAATTTTTCACCGCTTTCACCCGTTCCGCCGGCCTGACGCTTCATATCAGGCAGCTTGACGGACGTAATTCACACCATATTATAGAAGGTACTTTCAAGTCAGTCGCCAGAAGCCTAAAAGCAGCGGTTGCATTTGAAAAAGGGTTTGAAAGCGATATACCGTCTACAAAAGGAGTACTTTGATGATCGCGATCATAGATTACGGAGTAGGGAACCTCTTTTCACTTAAAAGCTCCTTTGCAGCGATCGGCGAGGAGGCATTTGCCACCGGCGATCCTGATATAATCAGAAAAGCGGATAAGCTTATATTGCCGGGAGTCGGAGCTTTTGAAGATGCGTCGCTTAAGCTTAAAGAAAGCGGTATGGCCGGGATAATAAAGGAGGAAGTCTCTTCCGGAAAGCCGCTTCTTGGCATTTGTCTTGGAATGCAGCTTCTTTTCGAAAAAAGTCTTGAATATGGCGAGCATGAAGGCCTTGGGCTTATAAAGGGAGTTGTAAAGCCGATGGAAGGCCTTATATCTCCTGAACTTAAAGTGCCGCATATCGGATGGAATCCGCTGATAATAAAAAAAGAGCATCCGCTCTTTTCGAGGATCAATAATGGCGACTGTGTATATTTTGTACATTCGTTTTTTGCCGATGAATGCGAAGAAGCTGTTATAGCAACAGCTGAATATGACAAAGAACTGACGGCCGCTGTGGCGAAGGACAATGTCTGTGGGTGTCAGTTCCACCCGGAAAAGAGCGGAGATGTCGGCCTAAATATCCTGAGAGCATTCTGCAAGGAGATGTAAATAATGATACTTTTTCCTGCAATAGACCTTTATGAGGGCTGTGCGGTAAGATTATACAAAGGCGATTATGCGCAGAAAACTGTCTACAGCAAGCATCCTGAAGAAATAGCAAAGGATTTCGTTTTAAAAGGCGCGAACCATATCCATATAGTTGATCTGGAAGGCGCTAAGGATGGGACTACACCGAATTTTGATTCCGTGGTCAGTATCAAAAGAGAAAGCGGTGCCTTCTGCGAGATCGGCGGAGGCATAAGATCTTTTGAAACGTTAGACAAATACTTAGGCGCCGGTATAGATCGCGCGATCCTTGGTACAGCTGCCGTTACTGATGCAGACTTTCTGGAAAGATCGGTCGCGAAGTATGGCGAGAAGATCGCAGTCGGTATCGATATTAAAGACGGAAAGGTCGCAATTAAAGGGTGGCTTGAAAGTTCTGAATATGATGCTTTTGAGTTCTGCGACCGCATGCAGGCGATCGGAGTTAAAACAGTCATCTGCACTGATATTTCGAAGGATGGCGCGATGCGCGGAACGAACAGGGAACTGTACAGGGAGCTTTCGGAAAAGTTTGATATAAACATTACAGCTTCCGGAGGCGTATCAACTATTGATGATATAAAATATCTTAACGGGCTTGGCATATATGGAGCCATAATCGGCAAGGCTTATTATACAAAAGCAATAGATCTGGCCGAAGCGGCAGAGGTGGTAAAGTGATTACAAAAAGAATTATACCGTGCCTTGATGTCAGAGATGGAAGGGTCGTAAAAGGAGTTAATTTTGAGGGGCTTCGCGATGTAGCCTCACCTGTTGACCTGGCTAAATATTACAGCGATGAAGGCGCCGATGAGCTTGTTTTTTACGATATCACGGCATCCGCTGAAGGCAGGGCGCTTTTTACGGATATCCTTACGGAAGCTGCAAAAAATGTATTTATTCCGCTGACAGTAGGCGGAGGTATCAACAGTGTTGCGGATTTTGACAGGGTGCTTAAATGCGGGGCTGATAAAGTCAGCGTTAATTCGGGCGCAATAAAGGATCCCGACCTGGTCGGAAAGGCGGCCAGACTTTACGGGGATCAGTGCGTTGTGCTTTCTGCAGATATAAAGAGAGTTGAAGGAAAATTCATGATCTTTGCCAAAGGCGGCAGAGAAAACACTGGACTTGAAGCGATAGAATGGATAAAACGCTGCGTAGGCAACGGTGCTGGCGAAGTAGTCGTAAATTCCATGGATACCGATGGCGTAAAGCAGGGGTTCGATCTGGAGCTTCTTGGAAAGGTATGTGATGCGGTATCTGTTCCTGTTATAGCCTCGGGAGGGGCAGGGTGCACCGAAGATTTTATTAAACTCTTTAAGACGCTCCCTAAAGTTGATGCTGGTCTGGCTGCCAGTGTTTTCCATTTCGGAGAAATAAAGATACCTGAACTCAAAGCAGCTATGGCTGAAAACGGTATACCTGCGAGATTATTAAAGAAATGAAGCGAAAGCCGGAAACGGCGGAACGGAGAATACAATGGTAGATATTAACGAACTTAAATTTGATGAAAAAGGACTGATCCCTGCTGTAGTAGTGGATTCATATTCAAAGAAAGTACTGACAGTTGCCTATATGAACAAAGAGAGCCTTCAGATATCAATGGAAAAGAGGCTCACATGCTTCTACAGCCGTTCAAGACAGGAACTCTGGCTGAAGGGGGAGACCAGCGGAAATTACCAGCATATAGTGTCTATAACTGCGGACTGTGATAAGGACGCGCTTGTAGTCGTTGTAAGACCCGATGGGCCGGCATGCCATCTCGGCACCGAGTCATGCTTCGAATATCCTGTCTGGGAAAATCCTGAAGAACATGATTTCTCGCTTGAAGAGCTGATGAAGCTTATTGAAGACCGTAAAACTGAAAAGAAAGAAGGCTCATACACCACCTATCTTTTCGAAAAAGGTCTGGATAAGATCCTTAAGAAGGTAGGAGAAGAGTCTACCGAAGTTATTATAGCTGCAAAAGATAAGGATAAAAAGGAGACGATCTATGAGATCGCCGATCTTACATATCATGTGATGGTGCTTATGATCGAGGCAGGTATTTCACTTAAAGATATACATGAGGAGCTTGCGTCGCGCCATGTTATCGATCATAAGGTAAAACAGGAGAAAATGACCGGCAATTAAAGAGCCTCATGCTTGCAAATAATCCAACAATGATTTATACTAAGCCTTATTCATAAGACCAAATGGAGTTCATATGAAAAAGGCTTTTATTTTATTAACGATCCTTATGCTTTCTGTATTGGCATGCATGGTTTCGGGATGCGGGGAGAAAAAACTGAACGTCTCCACAACGACACTGAGGCTGAATAAGGACGGAAGCATAACGCATGCCATCATCGATGATAATCCCTCGGGATATACACAGGACGAGCTGTTGACATATGTCAACGGACTGATATCATCCTATAACACAGACCCCGAACAGCCGGCTGTAAAACTTGAAGAGCTGACAGTTTCGGGAGACGGCACTTCGATCAAGATAGTCATGGATTATTTATCCTGGTATGATTATACATATTTCAATAATGTGCCTTTTTATGTCGGCAGTATAAAGAATGCTCTGAACGAGGGCTATGATTTTTCGGCTGTTTTTTCAGCTGATTCAGGGCTTAAGCTTTCCGGATACACACTGCCTGCCGAATATCCGGATCTCAACGTTATGGTCCTGAAGGAGGCAATGGATGTTATTCTCCCGTCAAAGGCTATAATGATATCCGATACAGTTGCCGGTAATGAAAACGGCGCTTATACCGTTTCGAAGACCATAAATGAAAATGTCCCTGAAGTATTTCAGACCACTAATTCACAATATTCATATTTGATATTTAAAAATACACAGAATTGACCGGAGGGGTAAGAAGAATGGAAAAGACTATGGATAAGATCGTTGCACTGGCCAAATCACGCGGATTTATTTATCCGGGTTCTGAAATATACGGCGGTCTCGCAAATACCTGGGATTACGGCCCGATAGGCGTTGAACTGAAAAACAACGTAAAGAAAGCCTGGTGGCAGAAGTTCGTAACTGAAAATCCGTATAATGTTGGCGTAGACTGCGCGATCCTTATGAATCCGCAGACATGGGTCGCTTCGGGACATCTTGGCGGCTTCTCCGATCCGTTAATGGACTGTAAGGAATGCCATGAACGTTTCCGTGCAGATAAAATGATAGAAGATTTCTGCAGTGAGAACGGTATAGAGATCGAAGGCGGCAGTGTAGACGGCTGGTCACAGGAGCAGATGATGGATTTCATCAATGAAAAGAACGTCCCCTGTCCTTCCTGTGGTAAGCATAATTTCACCGATATCCGTCAGTTCAACCTGATGTTCAAGACCTTCCAGGGTGTAACTGAAGATGCCAAGAACACAGTGTATTTAAGACCTGAGACAGCGCAGGGTATTTTTGTCAATTTCAAAAACGTACAGAGAACTTCCCGTAAAAAGATACCTTTCGGTATTGCCCAGATCGGAAAATCTTTCAGAAATGAGATCACACCCGGAAACTTCACTTTCCGTACACGTGAATTCGAGCAGATGGAACTGGAGTTCTTCTGCGAGCCGGATACCGATCTTGAGTGGTTCAGCTACTGGAGGGAATTCTGTATTAAATGGCTGCATGACCTCGGAATGAAAGATGAAGAGCTTCGTGCAAGAGATCATTCCAAAGAAGAGCTTTCGTTCTACAGCAAGGCAACTACAGACCTTGAGTTCCTCTTCCCGTTCGGCTGGGGCGAGCTCTGGGGAATTGCCGACAGAACAGATTATGACCTTACCCAGCATATTAATACTTCGGGTGAAGACCTTACATATTTCGACGATGTTAATAACAAAAGGTATATTCCGTATGTTATTGAGCCGTCACTTGGAGCTGACCGTGTTGTTCTTGCTTTTCTTTGCAGCGCTTATGACGAAGAAGTGCTTGATGCTGAAAAGAATGATGTGCGTACCGTTATGCATTTCCATCCGGCTATCGCGCCTGTAAAGATCGCTGTCCTTCCGCTTTCCAAGAAGCTTGCTGAAGGCGCAGAACCTCTTTATGCTCACCTTTGCAAAAAGTACAACTGCGAATATGATGACAGAGGCAATATCGGCAAGAGATACAGAAGGCAGGATGAGATCGGCACTCCTTACTGTGTCACCTATGACTTTGAGTCAGAGACTGATGGCTGCGTAACTGTCAGAGACAGGGACAGCATGGAGCAGGAAAGAGTATCCATCGAAAAGCTTGACGAGTATTTTGCTGACAAGTTTACGTTCTGATACAAAATAGAGATACTTCCAAACTGATCCGACACAATATTTGACAATTCAATGAATTTGCACTATAGTATATGGAGCTGATAGATTCAGCTCCATATTTCCATCTATTACAAATCGTGATTGAGCGGACTGAAAGCCCGTGATGCTTCCCGGCCATCAGGTCAGGAAGATGATCTGATCATTAAACCAGAATTACCACCAATCGATATTTATATAGTGAGGTATCATTTTTTATGACACGTGAAAAGTACGAAACTCTGCCTTTGAGCGAGTTGAAGGGGATTGCGAAAGTACGCGGTCTTAAAGGTTGTTCTACGCTCAGAAAAGCCGAGATAATCGATCGGATGCTTGCCGAAGATGCACGGCTTGAGGCTGAGAAGGCTGCTGAAGAGGCGAAAAAAGCGGCGGTTGAAGAAAAAAAGAATTCTTCCGAAAAAGAAACTGCAGGCAGGAAAAGGACAAAGACAGATAAAAAAGCTTCGGCAAAGACTGCAGAAAAAAATGTCAGGACATCTAAAAATACACGTCAGAAAAATAATCGTACTGATGAAAGTTCAGGCTCTGAGGATGAATCAAAAAAGGCTGAGGATTCTGAAGAGAGCATAAATGTATCCGATGAAGATACTAGTGTACAAAAGAGCACTGTTGAAGTAAAAGCAGAGGCGGATACAGAGGTGAAGGCTGATGCTGATAAGGCTGAAGAGCGTGACAGAAATGATATCAGTGATAAGCCTGAGATAAATAAGCTGGACAGCGGCCTGACTGTAGAGGGCATACTTGAAGTCATGCCTGAAGGCTTTGGATTCATTCGTTCCGATAACTTCCTTCCCGGAGAAAACGACGTTTACGTTTCTCCCTCACAGATAAGACGTTTCGGGCTGAAAACAGGTGATGTACTTCGTGGCAATACAAGGATAAAATCCCAAAATGAAAAGTTTTCGGCGCTGCTTTATGTGAATTCCATCAACGGACTCAGCATTTCGGAAGCTTCTAAACGTGCCAGCTTTGAAGATCTTACACCCGTATTCCCGAATGAAAGAATAAGGCTTGAAAATCCCAACAGCAGCCTGGCAATGAGGATCGTCGATCTTTTAAGCCCGATCGGCAAAGGACAGCGAGGAATGATCGTTTCCCCGCCTAAGGCCGGAAAGACCACGCTTTTAAAAGAAATAGCAATGTCGATCCTTAAGAGCAACCCTGAGATGCATATCATGATCCTGCTTATCGACGAGCGTCCTGAAGAAGTCACAGATATGAAGGAGACTGTTTACGGATCGAACGTCGAGGTCATTTACTCAACCTTTGACGAACTGCCGGATCATCACAGACGAGTATCTGAAATGGTCATAGAGAGGGCAAAGAGACTCGTTGAGAGCAAAAGGGACGTTATCATACTTATAGACAGTATCACAAGGCTTGCAAGGGCATATAACCAGGTCGTCCAGTCAAGCGGCAGAACCCTTTCCGGCGGTCTTGATCCCTCAGCCCTTCACATGCCGAAACGTTTCTTCGGCGCAGCCAGAAATATCCGCGAAGGCGGAAGCCTTACCATCCTGGCTACGGCGCTTGTAGATACCGGAAGCAAAATGGATGATGTCGTTTACGAGGAATTCAAAGGCACCGGCAACATGGAGCTGGTCCTTGACAGAAAACTTCAGGAAAGAAGAGTATTTCCGGCAATCGATATAGTTAAATCCGGAACCAGACGTGAAGATCTGCTTCTTAGCAGGGAAGAGCTCGAAGCTATAAACAAGATGCGCAGGGCTTTGAACGGAACCAGATCTGACGACGCGATGGAAAACATCCTGAACATGTTCGCCCATACGCGCAGCAACGCTGAGCTTATAAGAATGATCCTCAGACAGAAAATTATTTAACAGGATAAAGTAATGGCAAAAGATAATTATGATGCTTCCAGCATCTCCGTCCTTGAGGGGCTGGAAGCTGTAAGGGTGCGTCCCGGTATGTACATCGGCAGCACCGGGAAAAAAGGACTTAATCATCTGATCTATGAGATAGTCGACAACTCTGTTGACGAGCATCTCGCAGGACACTGCGATCTCATTACCGTTACATTGGAAGCCGACGGTTCATGTACTGTTTCAGATAACGGACGAGGCATCCCTGTGGGCATGCACGAAAAAGGCATGTCAGCCGAAAGGCTCGTATTCACGACTCTTCACTCCGGCGGAAAATTCGATAATGCTTCATACAAGACCAGTGGAGGACTTCATGGCGTAGGTTCTTCGGTCGTCAACGCGCTTTCCTCGCATCTTGACGTGCAGATTAGCCGTGAAGGCCATATATATCATGACAGATATGAACGCGGCAAACCGGTCATAGAGCTTGAAAACGGACTTGTTCCCGTGATCGGTAAGACCAAGGATACAGGAACACGCATAAATTTCACTCCTGATCCGGAGATATTTGAGCGCACAAGGTTTTCAGAAAACGAGATCAAGTCAAGACTCCATGAGACTGCATATTTAAATCCGGCGCTGACAATAGAATATGCCGATCTGCGCGACGATAAGGACGAACATATCACTTATCACGAGCCGGAAGGAATAATCGGTTTCGTTAAGGAAATGAATGCAAACAAGGAAGTCATTCACGATCCTGTATATCTGCACGGCGAAAGCGACGGCATAGATATAGAGATCGCTTTCCAGTATATTAATGAGTTCCAGGAAAACATACTGGGCTTCTGTAACTGTATTTATAATGCTGAAGGCGGCACACATATCACCGGTTTTAAGACTCAGTATACTCAGGTCATGAATACCTACGCCAGAGAGCTGGGCATTCTTAAAGATAAAGACGACAATTTTACCGGTGCTGATATAAGAAACGGAATAACGGCAGTTATATCCATCAAACATCCTGATCCAAGATTTGAAGGCCAGACCAAGACAAAGCTGGACAACCCCGATGCAGCCAAGGCTGCAGGTAAGGTGACCGGCGAAGAAGTCGTCAGGTATTTTGACAGGAACGTGGAAACGGTCAAGAATATTCTTGCCTGTGCTGAAAGATCTGCAAAGATCAGAAAGCAGGAAGAGCGTACGAAGACCAATATGCTCGGAAAGCAGAAATATTCCTTTGATTCCAACGGCAAACTTGCCAACTGTGAAAGCAGAGATCCGTCTGTGTGCGAGATCTTTATCGTAGAGGGAGATTCTGCCGGAGGCAGCGCAAAAACGGCCAGAGACCGGCATTTTCAGGCCATATTGCCTATCAGGGGAAAGATCCTTAATGTCGAGAAGGCATCGATCGATAAAGTCCTCGCAAATGCAGAGATAAAATCCATGATAAATGCATTCGGATGCGGCTTTTCGGAAGGATACGGAAATGATTTCGATATCAGCAAACTTCGCTATGACAAGATAATCATCATGGCAGATGCGGACGTCGACGGAGCTCATATTTCTACGCTGCTTCTGACGTTGTTCTACCGCTTCATGCCGGATCTCATATACGAAGGTCATGTGTATGTGGCAATGCCTCCGCTCTATAAGGTAGTTCCTTCAAAAGGAGAGGGCGAATACCTTTATGACGACAGCGCACTGGCTGAATACAGAAAAAAGCATCCTGATGGGAAATTCACCCTTCAGCGTTATAAAGGACTTGGAGAGATGGATGCCGACCAGCTCTGGGAGACAACACTTGATCCGGCTACAAGAAAGCTTAAACGTATCGAAATAGAAGACGGAAGGCTTGCTTCTTCGGTGACAGAGGTTCTGATGGGAACTCTGGTACCGCCGCGAAAGGCCTTTATATATGAGCATGCAAGAGACGCCGAGCTTGATGTTTGAGAAAGAGGATACCGATTAAATGAAAGAACAGATCATCAGCACAGAATATTCTGAATTGATGCAGAAATCATATATAGATTACGCTATGAGCGTTATCGTTTCCAGGGCTATTCCTGACGTGCGTGACGGCCTGAAGCCTGTACAGAGAAGAACGCTTTATGACATGCAGCTGCTTGGGACCACTTATGATAAACCGCACAGGAAGTGTGCGCGTATCGTCGGCGATACCATGGGTAAATTTCACCCGCATGGAGACAGTTCCATTTACGATTCTCTGGTAGTTATGGCCCAGAATTTCAAAAAGGGCAGGATACTTGTGGACGGCCATGGAAACTTCGGTTCTATAGAAGGCGATGGCGCCGCCGCAATGCGTTATACTGAAGCGCGTCTTGAAAAGATCACACAGGAGGTATTCTTAAAGGACCTTAATCTTGATGTGGTCGATTTTGTCCCTAATTTCGATGAGACCGAAAGAGAGCCGGAGGTTCTCCCGGTACGTATTCCCAACATCCTGCTGAACGGTTCGGAAGGTATTGCCGTAGGTATGGCTACAAGTATTCCACCGCATAATCTGGGTGAAATAACGGACGCCGTTAAAGCTTATATGCAGAATAACGAAATCACGACCGAGGAACTGCTTAAATATATCAAAGGTCCTGATTTCCCGACAGGCGGAGAAGTCATAAACAAGTCTGAGCTGCCCGAGATCTATGAAACCGGCACAGGAAAAATAAAGCTTCGCGGCAAAGTGGAAGTAGAAAAGGGTAAAAACGGAAAACTCGCGCTGGTAATAACTGAGATACCTTATACAATGATCGGCGCGAATATTGGCAAATTCCTTAATGATGTCGCAGAACTGGTCGAGTCAAAAAAAGCTCCTGATATCACAGATATATCCAACCAGTCGTCTAAAGAAGGCATCAGGATCGTTCTCGAGCTCAAAAAAGGATCAGATGTCGAAAAGATCAAAAACCTGCTCTATAAGAAGACCAGGCTTGAAGATACATTCGGAGTAAATATGCTTGCGGTTGCGAACGGCCGTCCCGAGACATGCAGCCTGAAGAAGATCATTGAATATAATGTGGATTTCAGGTTCGAGCTTGCCACAAGGAAATATCAGAGCCTTCTTAAAACGCAGCTTCAGAAAAAGGAAGTTCAGGAAGGCCTTATAAAAGCATGTGATATTATCGATCTGATAATAGAGATCCTTCGGGGCAGCAAGAGCCAGCAGCAGGTCAAAGACTGCCTTACGATGGGTGAGACAAAAGGAATTAAATTCAAATCAACAAAGTCCAAAAAGCAGGCAGAGGAGCTTTGCTTCACGCAGAGGCAGGCAACCGCGATACTCGAGATGCGTCTGTACAGACTCATAGGGCTTGAGATACTTCAGCTTCAGAAGGAATATGAGGAAACGCTGGCAAAAATAGCAGAGTATGAAAATATCCTTAATAATTACGATGCCATGGCAGATGTGATCATAAAGGACCTTGACGAGATCAAGAAAGAATATGCTGTTGCAAGAAAGACTGTTATAACAGATGTTGAAGAGGAGGTATTTGAAGAGGTAAAACCGGAAGCTATAGAGATGGTTGCTTTGGTAGACCGCTTCGGTTATGTCAGAGCGATAAGTCCTCAGCTTTACGATAGAAATAAAGAGGCGGCCGATTCAGAGAGCAGGTTTATCGTAAGATGCATGAGCGATGATAAGCTTTGCATCTTTACCGATACAGGAAATATGCATACGCTGAAGGCTGAAAAGGTGCCATATGGCAAATTCCGCGACAAGGGAACGCCTCTTGATAATCTGAGCGGCTTTTCAACTGAAAACGAAACGATCCTTCATATCGATTCCATGACTCATGCAGCAGCAGCGCACCTGGTCTTTGCAACTGAAACCGGGCTGGTAAAGATCACTGACGGTTCCGAATTTGACGTATCCAGAAAGACGATCGCGGCGACAAAGCTGAACGAAGGCGACAGGCTAGTGCTTGTAGGAGACGCGGATGTTTATGATATGGCTGTACTTCAGACCAGAAACGGATATTTCCTGAGGTTTGCAATATCTGAGATCCCGGTCAAGAAAAAAGGTGCGGCCGGCGTATCCGGTATAAAGCTGGACGGTAAAGATCTGGTAGAGGCCGGTTATCTTTGCGCATCGAGACATGAGTTCACGATCTCATATAAGGATAAGCAGATCACTCTTGGTAAGATCAAACTCGGAAAGAGAAATGGTAAAGGTGTTAAGATCAGGATTTAAACAAAGATCATAATTTAAGTAAGAATACAGTTGATTTATTTTTCATTTTATGTATAATAGTCATTGTGTTTTTCGCCGGAATAGCTCAGTCGGTAGAGCACTTCACTCGTAA
>CADBMM010000125.1 GCA_902795795.1 uncultured Lachnospiraceae bacterium
CCGAAAAGAGAACGGGAAAAGCTTCAGTCAGTCGCTGATATGTCTCCGGAGGAGATAAAAGACTATACAAGGCTTTTATACTCTCTGATGTTCGAATTGAGCAGAAGCTATCAGAAAAGCAAGATGATGACATGCTCCGATCTGTCTGTCAGGATCCGCGACGCCCTTGAAAACACCCCTAAACTCTTTCCCGAAGGTGCGTCGGTAGCCTGCCAGGGCACGGATGGAGCCTATTCACAGCTGGCCTGCAACAAGGTATTCAGAAACGCTAATATCATGTTCTTTTCTACATTTGAAGCAGTATTTTCAGCTGTTGAAAAGGGCCTTTGCAGCTACGGCGTGATTCCGGTGGAAAACAGTACGGCCGGAACAGTCAATTCCGTTTATGATCTTATGATACAGCATAAATTCAGCATAGTGCGCAGCACAAGGGTCAAGGTCGATCATAATCTGCTCGTGAGGCCTGGAACTAAGCTGAGCGATATAAAAGAGATCTATTCCCATCCTCAGGCCATAGCCCAGTGTCAGAGTTTCCTTTCCGGACTTAGCGGCGTAAAGGTCATACCGTGTGAAAACACCGCCATCGCAGCTGAAAGAGTAGCTAAATCAGATACCAATACGACAGCATCTCTTTCATCACGTTCGTGCATGAAGAATTTCGGACTTGACTGCCTTGCCGAATCAGTACAGGATAAAGGCAATAATTATACAAGGTTTATCTGTATCTCAAGAGACCTTGAGATCTATCCGGGAGCAGACAGGACATCGCTTATGGCCGTGCTTCCGCATGAGCCGGGCTCGTTATATAACCTGCTTGCAAGGTTCAACGCGCTCGGGATCAACCTTTTAAAGCTTGAATCAAGACCGATACCCGACAGGGATTTTGAATTCATGTTCTATTTCGATCTTGAAACGCCTGTTTATGCAGACAGATTCACGCGTCTTATGAACGAATTAGGTGAGATTACGGAACGCTGCTATTATCTTGGCAGCTACAGCGAGGTGATATAATGCTTAAATGCGGACTGTTAGGCAAAAAACTGGGACACAGCTATTCGCCGGCCATTCACGCCCGTATGGGAGACTATGAATACAGGCTGTATGAAAAGAAGGAAGAAGAGCTCGAAGATTTCCTTAAGAACGGTGAGTGGAACGGACTGAACGTTACGATCCCTTATAAGAAAACCGTAGTAAAATACTGCGACCAGCTTTCTGATGTTGCATCAAAGACCGGCAGCGTTAATACAATGGTCAAACGTGACGATGGAACGATATTCGGAGATAATACCGATGTCTACGGCTTTTTCGATACGGCTGTAAGCTCTCCGGTCAATTTTGAAGGAAAGAAAGTGCTTGTCCTTGGCAGCGGCGGCGCTTCAAGTGCGGTCTGCGCAGCGCTTGGACTTTTAAAAGCCGACTATACAGTCATAAGCAGAAGAGGAAAGGATAATTACGGCAATCTGGAGAAGCATGCAGATGCCGGGATCATCGTTAACACCACGCCCGTCGGAATGTATCCCGATAACCTGAATTCACCGCTTGATATATCAGTATTTCCGAAGCTGGAGGCCGTTTTCGATGCAGTATATAATCCTGCGCTTACGGGAATACTTTTACAGGCTGAAAAAAGAGGCCTTTATTTCTGCAACGGGCTTCATATGCTTGTCGCACAGGCAAAACGCAGCAGCGAGATATTCACCGGAAACAAACTGGATGATGATATAACAGAAAGAATAACTCATGAACTGTCGGTATCCATGAAAAACCTTGTGCTGATCGGTATGCCTGGAAGCGGTAAGACCACCATAGCGAACGAACTGGCAAGGCTGACCAGAAGACCGGTATTCGATTCCGACGAAAAGATAATAAGAGACAATGAAAGATCCATCCCGGACATATTCGCCGAAGATGGTGAAGGCGTATTCCGCGAACTGGAGACAAAAGCGCTTAAAGAGCTTGCAAAAGCTTCGGGAACGATAATATCTACCGGTGGTGGCTGCGTTACCCGCGATGAAAACTTTGATATTTTACATCAAAATGGTATAATCATTCTCATTATACGAAACGTGGAGGATCTGGCCAGAGAAGGTCGGCCTCTTTCTGCGGGCGATCTTTATGAAATGGTAAGGATCCGCAAGCCAATGTACAGACGTTTCGCAGATATTATCGTATATAACGACAGCAAGCCCGAAGCAGCAGCCCGTAAGATCCTTGAAGAGCTGGGAGAGAGAAGCAGATGAAGATACTTGTCATAAATGGTCCTAATATAAACATGCTCGGCCTTCGTGAACCGGATATTTACGGAAAGCAGGATTATAATGCGCTGCTTGAGATCTGCCGCAAAGCCGGAGATGAAGCCGGAGCCGAGATCGAATGCTTCCAGTCCAACCACGAAGGCAGCATAGTAGATAAGATACAGGAAGCTTACGGGGCCTTTGACGGTATCGTTATAAACCCTGCGGCTTATACGCATACCAGCGTAGCTATCCTCGATGCGCTTAAAGCTGTACAGCTTCCTGCCGTGGAAATACATATTTCCGATGTCAGCAGCAGGGAGGATTTCAGACAGATATCATACGCCGGACTTGCATGCATAAAGACATTTATGGGACTCGGGCTGGAGGGTTACAGACAGGCAATCCTTTATCTTGCCGGGCATATTTCCGGAAAATGACCGATCATTCAGGAAAAGTGTCCGGATACAGACATAACAAGACAGAATAATGCTCCAACTTAGAGATATACGAAAACAGTATAAAACAGCCGCTCTTGTACAGAACGCGCTCGACGGAGTCACGCTTAACCTGCGTGACCGGGAGTTTGTTGCCATTTTAGGGCCCAGCGGGTCGGGAAAGACAACTCTCTTAAACGTTATCGGCGGACTGGACAGATATGACAGCGGAGATCTAATAATCAACGGTGTATCCACCAAAAAATACCGTGACAGAGACTGGGATACCTACAGGAACCATTCGATAGGTTTCGTATTCCAGAGTTATAATCTTATACCTCACCAGACTGTACTGGCCAATGTTGAGCTTGCCCTTACTATTTCCGGAATGTCAGCGGCAGGAAGGCGTAAGCTTGCAAAAGAAGCACTTGCCAAGGTAGGCCTTGCTGAGCAGGTACATAAACGTCCTAGCCAGCTTTCAGGCGGTCAGATGCAGAGGGTCGCGATAGCCAGGGCACTTGTGAACAATCCGGATATCTTACTTGCGGATGAACCTACAGGCGCCCTCGATTCTGAAACGAGTATCCAGGTCATGGAGCTTTTAAAGGAAGTAGCTCAGGACAGACTCGTCGTAATGGTCACTCATAACCCCGAGCTTGCAGAGCAGTATGCTACGAGGATCGTACGTATTAAAGACGGTAAGGTGACGGACGATACCGATCCATATGATCCCATGACGGATCCTGAGGCTGTGGCTCGTATGCAGCAAAAGAGGCGCAGAAAGAAGAGAAAAAAGCAGGCCTCGATGTCCTTTTTGACCGCCCTTTTGCTAAGCTTCAACAATCTGCTCACGAAAAAAGCCAGGACTTTGCTTGTAGCTATCGCCGGCTCGATAGGAATAATAGGTATTGCGTTAATACAGTCCCTGTCTAACGGCGTAAATGATTATATCGACAGCATAGAAGAAAACACTGTCCTGCAATATCCGATAACCATGTCAGGGACCGGCGTTAATATGGCTGCATACATGGAAGCCTTTGCGGATCTACAGGAGAAGGAAAAGGCTGAAAGCGATGCAGTGACCGTAAACCAGATAATGCGTAAATTCACCAGCGGGCTTACAAAGAACGATCTGAAAAGCGCTGCGGCTTATCTTCGGTACGAGTCAGATATAATGGATTATGCGAAAGCCATGGAGTATTCCTACGCCATTGAACCGCAGATATATTCCGTATATGAGGGAAAACTCAGGCGGATACATCCGGACGAGAGCATAGATAATACAGGCATGAGCGTTTCAAGCCTGGGATCTTTCGGCATGACCGCAATGTTCATGCTGCCCGAAAACAAGGTGCTTTATGAAGACAGCTATGAGCTGAAAAGCGGAAAATGGCCTGAGGACAAAAACGAACTTGTACTCGTGCTTGGTTCCGACGGGACGATAACGGATATCGCAGCCTATGCACTTGGACTTCGGCCCTCAAAAGAATTTGATGAGCTCATGCAGGCGCTGATATACGGGAAGGCAGTTCCGGAGGTCGGCGATATGGGTGAATACACCTATGAAGAG
>CADBMM010000126.1 GCA_902795795.1 uncultured Lachnospiraceae bacterium
ATGCCAAGAGCACAGGCCAGGTATGTTTTACCGCTTCCGGTTGCACCGGTGATAAAGATGTTCAGGCTGTCCATGATGTACTCACAGGTCGTCAGTTTCTGGATCATCCTGCGGTTCAGGGTCCGGCCGGAATGATAATCGATGTTCATAACGCTTGCATCCGGCTGATCCAGCGATGCGGCTTTGACGAGTCTTTTCATACGTGGTAGAACCGGATCCTGTCGCATTCATTGACGCAAGGATCGCACGAACACTTTTGTAGCTCGGTCTGCTGGAAAACCGGCAAGCTTTGCAGCAAGCTTCTTCCAGCATTTCCGAAGAGTATGTATCTGACACATATTGACAGCAAAAATAGAAATAGATATAATAATATTACATCCACAAACGGGAAGTAATATTATTTTTTTTAGAGGAATGAACTATGGTTGTGATGAATATTAAGTTGAATAATTTTTTGTTATTTGATGATTTTGAATTATGCATGGCTTATCCCAAAAAACCGGTTCATACCACTATTGAAAATGAGTTTTTAGAGGGAAGGCCCAATTTCAGATATAAAAAACTGGTTATTCTAATGGGAGCAAATGCCACAGGAAAAACAGCATTAGGACGGATCCTGATGGCTATCTTTAATTTTATAACCAATCAAGAGTATAAAATGATCACGAAGCTTATCGAGAACAAATCGAAAGAAGCTGGTTTTGAACTCGATATAGCATTTAAAAATCATATGCTATATCGGATAACAACGAAGATAAAGGCAAAAGAACCAGGCAGCAGTGATTATAATAGCAGTGACATTTCTGTAGAGGTAAGATCGGAATCGATCCTCTTAAATGATAATTATGAACGCTGCGTCGCACGTCTGATGAAAAAATCAATTGTTGCAGATGATAGTTATATTACGGAATTAGAAAAAGTGCCAAGGCTTTCCTGGAATTTTGAATTTACTCTTGATTATGATGGGGCGCAAAGGGCAATTGAACCGGAAGATCCTGTTTTATATGCTTCTGTATTGCAAGAAACACTGAAGATTCTGGATCCGCGAATTGTAAAAGTAGATAAGATACCGCAAACAGAGAATACCTATCTGATTTTGTATAAAAACGATTCTGTTTTAATTGATAATGGCAAATGCGTTGACAGAATAAAGCTATCCAGTGGAACAGTGGAGGGTATTAATCTGGCAGAAATGATCACATCCATGAAATTGAGATCTATGGATTTTTATTATTGTGACGAGAAGTTTTCGCATATCAATTCAGATGTTGAAAAAGCATTTCTGTCTTTGTTTGTAGACTTGTTGGGACCAAATCAACAACTGTTTTTTACGAGTCATAACAGTGATATTTTGGAAATGGATTTCCCAAATCATACGTATGCTTTTTTGCGGCGGGATGAAACAGATGAGAACCATATTTCCTGTGTATATGCTTCTGATTATATCAAGAAGAATAACATATCTTTAAAAAATGCTGTCGACAATGACATGTTCTCTTCTGTGCCGGATGTTAGCAGGATTTTTGAATTGAAAGAAATAAAAACCGAGAGGGCTGCGAATGAGTAAAGGAGACCGGTATCAGTACTATGTTGAAGGGGACTGTGAAAAAAAGCTAATAGGGGTTTTCAAAGAGAAAAAGGACATGATCCTTCCGGGAAAGGTTGAAGTATTTAATGTAATGCAGCAGCGTTTTACAGATACAAAACTGCGCTTGCTCTCCCCTGGAACAATTGTCATTCTTGTATTCGATACTGATAAATCTGATTTGAAAATACTGAAGGAGAATATCGAGTGCTTAAAGAAGAATACAAGAATTAAAGATATTTGGCTCGTATTGCAGGTCAACAATTTGGAGGATGAGCTGATTAGAGCAACCGATATCAAGGAGATCAAAGATTTGCTCGGCTGTGAAAGCAATAAGGATTTTAAACATTGTTTTATACAAGAAAAAAACTTGTATGGAAAACTGCAGGCCCATCATTTCGATTTTATATCTTTATGGAACTCAAATGCTGATGGGGAGTATGCAAAATACAGAAATGATGGCAATAAAATTAAAATTCGGAAGCGGTGATTTATAATCTACGGAGTAACAATTAATATACTAAGTGACTCACTTTTAGATTAGCTTTATACTGAAATAAGGAAAAGACATCATGGCGACAATATCGATGCCTATCGGGATAAAATAAAGGAAGAAGAAATATCAGATATTCTAAATGGTTGATATATGCTTTTTCAATCACGAAAAGACAAAAATATTTCTTAGTAAGCGCAAAGGGCGAACGATAGTATCGTTTTACAGATGTATGTGAAACAGATATAATGATGACATACGATAAAGAGTTTCTCTGATAAGTAAACAGAAGGAGTATCAATATGGTTGATGATATCCACATTCCCACTATGAGTGAGATCTTGAGAGAAGAATTCATGGAGCCTATGAATCTGTCTGCTTACAGGCTGGCTAAGGAGATACATGTGCCTGTATCCAGAATTCAGGCGATCTTAAATGGCGGAAGAAAGATTACTGCCGATACATCGCTGCGTCTGGCGAAATTCTTCGGTGTGTCAGACAGATATTTTCTGGATATTCAGAACGACCTGGATATCCGGGAACTGAAGGCAAGCATGAAGGATGAGATTTCAGAGATTCATCCATTTCAGGCAGCAGCTATTTAAGTGGAAAGTAACAGTGCAATTTTTATAGAATAATAATCAGGAGGAAAAACTATGGACATGAAATTTTACAAGTGCGCTCATTGCGGACAGATCGTAGCCATTGTTGAAAACAAGCCCTGCCCGGTGAAATGCTGCGGCGAGGCCATGCAGGAGATCATTCCGGGAACATCGGACGGTGCGGTCGAGAAGCACGTTCCGGTCTACACGGTAGAGGGTAATGTCGTAAGCGTTACCGTCGGCAGCGTGGAGCATCCCATGCTTGAGGAGCACTACATTCAGTGGATCGCGCTTCAGACAAAATGCGGAAACCAGAGAGTCGTTCTTAAGCCCGGCGATGCGCCGAAGGCAAAGTTTGCTCTTCTTGAAGGAGACGAAGTAGTTGCGGTTTATGAATACTGCAACCTGCATGGATTGTTCAAGGGATAATGTATTGAGATTTCAGAGATCTATCCCTTTCAGGTAGGTATGATAGGATCTTATCCGAAAAAATAATAATACAAATAATTAAAAAATCGGCAATTTTTGTTTTAAAACAAAAATTTGCCGATTTTTATTGGCTTTCAGGTTTCTTTTGGCTATAATAGTGACATAATTAAAAAAGCCGCAAACTACGCATTTACAGGTGATGCATTATGGAATATATCAGCCGACATATGGAAAGCCGCATTTTGGAGATAAGCAAGTCATACTCTGCGATTCTGCTGACCGGCCCGCGCCAGGCAGGCAAAACGACAATGTTGCGAACGTTGGCGGAGAAGGAGAATATCGGGCGACGGTATGTGACACTGGACGATCTCACAGAGCGGGATATGGCGAAAAACGATCCGGCCCTTTTCCTCCAGCTTCACCGGCCTCCGGTTCTGATCGACGAGGTGCAGTACGCTCCGGAGCTGTTCACTTATATCAAGATTTATATAGACGAGCATCATAACCCCGGTGATTTCTGGATGACCGGGTCGCAGATCTTCCGCCTCATGCGCGGGGTGCAGGAGTCGCTGGCCGGGCGTGTGGCGCTGCTGCATATGTCACCAATGTCACAGAGAGAGATCGTTGGAGCACCATGCGTTCCGTTTACGACAGACATGGAGCGCCTTCTTGCCGAGCGTGATAAGATCCAGCCCGTCACCACGCCGGAACTCTTTGAACGGCTGTGGCGCGGATCTATGCCGGGCCTTATCAGCGGTGCGATGCCGGATCGAAATGTTTTCTATTCGTCTTATCTCTCCACTTATGTTGAGCGGGATGTACGGGAACTTTCCGGCACTGTGGACGCCTTGAAATTTAACCGTTTCGTTACCGCCGCCGCCGCCCGCTGTTCACAGCTTCTTAATTACAACGCCCTGGCGGAGGACGCCGACATCGACATCCAAACCTCCAAGGCTTGGATCAATATATTGGAAACGCTGGGCATCATATTCCTTCTGCATCCATACTCCAACAATGTTCTTAAGCGGACCATCAAGACACCAAAGGTATATTTCTACGATACAGGCCTTGTCTGCTATCTCACGCGCTGGTCTTCCCCGGAGGTGGCCGAGAGCGGCGCAATGAGTGGTGCGTTGCTGGAGAACTTCACCGTATCGGAGATCATGAAGAGCTACCAGAATTCGGGATTGGAGCCGTATCTCTACTTCTACCGTGACCGTGATGCCAAGGAGATAGACGTTATTCTGGAGGGCGACGGCAAACTATGCCCGCTGGAGATAAAAAAGACCGCCATGCCGGATAAGCGTCTGACACGTGTTTTCAACGTGCTCGACAAGTCGCCGCTCCGGCTCGGCACTGGCGCCGTCCTCTGCATGGCAGACAAATTCAGCGCATTTGACAGTAATAACCTGATCGTTCCGATCTGGATGATATAATAATTAAATTGGGACAAAGTGACTGGCACAATGTCCCAATTGAAAAAGAGCAGCCACACTAAGCAATTAGTGCGACTGCTCTTTTGCGATACAGGGACGTTTTTTGCCGCATCCAGATCCGGCAAAAGCCCTCGCTTTTTATTATCTTTCAGGATTCATCAGCATTTTCCGCCGTATCGAAACTATTACCGCAAGTATAATGGTAAGGCCGATCCAAATGACTCCTGCCATCATTATGGATGTCAGCAGGCGGACCACCATTGTGACTACGAAGTGATAGAAATAATGAGGCTGCAGGTTAAGTCCTGTATAGAATTTTGAGAAATACAGCCATCCCGGAATCACCAGGCTCATCAGGCCAACGCCTCCGAAGGAATAGGCCACATAGCGCAGCCCGCGGTGGCGGTAATGATGCAATTTGATGCAGGTCACAATGAAGAGTACTGCCAGCGCAAGAAGTGCGATGATCGCCACAACGGTGTATTTCATGGAGAACCTGTGGACCTGTGTCAGCAGGCTCATGGCAGGCAGGGTCGCCTCATGGGTGTAGATCTCCATGATATCCGACGAGAAGTGCGTGACCAGCTCATCTATCGTTCCGTCCTCGGGCTCCAGGTTATTCTCCTCCAGGAACGCCCGCACATTGTTTTCGAGCCGTTCATCGGCCAGTTTGGTATTTGGAACATACTCAAATTCCTTGCCGGCAAGGCAGGAAGCGATATGGGCTCTTACATCTGAAAGGACTTCTTCTGTGGTAAATACTCCATCCAGCACGGATTTATCGATACCCGTAGGCGCTACATAATACTCCGCATCTTCCTGGATGGCCTCCAGCGTATACTTGGCGTAATCCTCGTCTATCATCGACAGGAACGCGTCCTGTGAGATGATCCTGAACCTGAACACCAGAACCACGGTGAGCAGGAAGAGGGTAAGGGTAAGCAGGAATGCGAAGAACACACTGAATGCTTTCCTAAGTGCTGAGTCGGTAGAACGGCGGGGGTTTTTTGTGTATTCACTGCTCATTCCAGATCCCTCCATTTTACATTCAGCGCTTTCGTCGGTTTCGCCGTTACCACAAAACGATCTGTCTTACGGGTCGAGATAAGGGTAAACGGCCAGCAGGTATAAAGGACCAGCTGCTCCTCTTCGGCAAGCATCTGGCCGGCCAGCCTTTTGCTGAGGACATCCTCGTTCAGGATCTCCACATTGGTGACGGTGTATTCATAATCAAAATAGTTGGTGTTCAGTTTAATAACGTCGCCGACCTGGACATATTCCAGACAGCGGAAAAATGTTGTATCATGGGCAGACAACAGCACAAGTCTGCCGTATCCGGGTGGTTTGCTGGCCATTGACTGGCCCGCACCGACATTTAAAATATCCGGCGTATCATACCAGTAGACCGGTGAGTCAAGCCCTATGCGCTCACAATTCAGATGTGCGTAATAATCGCCCGCATCAGGGATTTGTGCAGCTTCATACAGTTTATAGGGGTCGCCATTGATAATCTGACCAGCAGTTCCTCCTTCGATGGCTGCAGATACTCCGCGCACCCCAGCAGCCCAGGATGCTGCGTAAACCGGCGAAGTTACCGGTTCTCCGGATACGTAATTGGCAAGGTCCAGGACCTTTGTGCCGTCTTCCGCGGTCCGGTAAGGCAACAGCTGAGATACAGAATTCTTCAGACGCTCGGCATAGGCGTCGATGTCTGCCTGTGTGCAGGGGAGGCCTCTTTCTTTCAAAAGGAGCGACCCGTCCGCCTGCCACTCATAAGTGTCGTAATAGACCCCGTCAAGATAAGCCTTGCCTGTCGATACTTTCGAGATCGATTCGCCGGATCCGGATGCTTCGGCTGTTTCATATGTACGGGTAAGCTGTGGATAGAACTCCGGCATCTCGTCCGAGATCAGAAAAGCGGCGTAATTGCTGCCCATTTCCCATACGGGCTGCAGTATTACCCATAAAATCAAGTAAGCAACAATGCAAAAAATTACTGGCATGTAGATATATGCCAGTAATCTTTTTATGAATGATTTCTTTTTCATGCGTTCTTAATCTTGCTTATGCGAAAAGTCTTCTCTTGCGAATGAACATGAAAGCACCAAGTGCGATAATTACCAGAGCTGCAGAAACCGCTGCTGCTGCGACACTGCTGAAACCGGTCTGGTTTACAACGGGCTTTGTGTCAATAACCGGAACACCGTTAACAAGAACAGTTGCACGACCTGTCTTGGCATCAAGTTCGACCTTCATGTTGTATTTGCCGGCTACCGGGTTTACAGTGTTAAGATACTGGTCATGGAACTGTTTTGATTTATGCAGAGAGTCTACACCGTTGCTGGTGATGATCGTCATAACAGCATCTATAGCTGTGCGAAGATCAGCGCAGGCTGCTGCATCCAGATCTACCTTTGTAAGTGCGGTCTCAGCCTCGGACAGATAGTTGCCATTCAGCTCGGTGCCAAGCCATGCCTGGGAATTGACCTGAGTAGCGAAATAATCGTACAGACTCTGCTCGTCTGCGTTAAGTCCGCTGGCTGCCATTGCCGGGAAAGCTGCGCATACTGTCATTACTGCAACCAGCAAAAAAGATAACAATCCTTTTTTCATTGTAAACTCCTCCTATAATGAAAAATATCTAATAATACTTTACTGCTTTCGAATATAAATGTCAACGGGTTTCTTTAATAAATTAGTCTACGAAAGCCTGTCTTTGGTTCTTCCAGGCAGGACGTACACTATTATATATAGTACTTATTAAACGTCGTTCCATATTTTATCGCTTTAGCATTTAAATGTCAACGGATTTACTTTATATAAATGCCGATTTCTTTAAAAATAGGTTACATTTTTGTTAAGCCAAGCCTCGCTTTTCCTGAACAGGCTGTATTTATTTGAAACGTCCGCTTCGCTCTGATTTTATAATAATACAATATCAACGTTCATTCTCTGTAATCATGTGGTAAAATAACGAGGAAAATGGACGTAGGGCTTGCCCGAACGGACATTTGACGACTATCCTCCATCGAGCCGCCAGGCGAGATGGTAGGATAAGGTCGCATAAGAGGAGACCTTAACATGAATACAAGCTTACAGCATAATGCCATTTCAATAATCGGCTCGCAGATGGACCTTGGCGCCTTCCGCAAGGGCGTTGATATGGGGCCACTGGCTATCCGCCACGCGGGACTTATCCAGAAGATGCGTGATATCGGCTTTGCGGTCAAAGACTGCGGGGATATCGTTCCTATGGTAGCGACATCGGAGGGAAGCCCGAAGATGCGTTACGAAAAGGAGATCAACGATGCGAACGAGAGATTATTTGAGAAAGTGCTTTCAATATATGAAGATGATTCATTTCCGGTAATTCTCGGGGGCGATCACAGTATTGCGGCGGGTTCAGTTTCGGCAACTGCCGAACATTACGGGAAGATCGGGATCATCTGGATCGATGCGCACGGGGATTTTAATGATGAATTGATAAGCCCGTCCGGGAATATGCACGGGATGCCCTTATCCGCTGTGTGCGGATGCGGCCCCGATTCCATGGTCAGCTTTACCGAGGCCAGGGTTGATCCCCATAATACGGTCATCATCGGCGCGAGGGCCCTGGATCCGCTGGAGATAGAAAAACTGAAAGAAAAGGGCGTGAAGATCTTTTCCATCAATGACGTGCATACTGCCGGCATAAAGGAGATCCTTAATGAGGCGATAGCTATAGCGACCGACGGGACAGAAGGGATCCACCTGAGCTTTGATATGGATGCGCTGGATCCGGACAATGCTCCTGGTGTTGGCACGCCGGTCTTAAACGGCCTTACAAACAGAGAAGGATTTATGATCTGCGAGGCGCTGTTCAATTCAGGAAAGCTGCTCGCGATCGATGTTGTCGAGACAAATCCTCTGCTGGATAACCGGAATACCACCGGAAAACTGGCGGCGGAGCTGATCTTAACTTGTATTGGACTGACTGATTATTAATATGAACCGCTATCTGAAAGCCCTGCCTAAGGCAGTTATTAAGAAAATTCTGGCGGATCCGGTGCTCATCGCAGCCTGGGTCCTTGCTTTCGTATCCATGTTTTTCGTCCATCCGGATGCGGGGTATTCTTCTTATGTGGACTGGCGGTCGCTTGGGATCCTCTGGGGGCTTATGGTCGTTATCCAGGGATTCCGGGATAATACTGTGTTTGAAAAAGCCGGCGGTTTTCTTCTGAAAAAAGTACGAAACGGCTGGCAGCTGGCGGCCGTACTCGTATTTCTGTGCTTTTTCGCGGGCATGTTTATTACGAATGATGTCGCACTTATCACCTTCGTTCCCTTCTCGATAATGATCTTAAAGCACTCGGGCCGGGAAGACCTTATGATCCCGGTGATCGTGCTGCAGACGGTGGCGGCAAATCTTGGCAGCATGCTGACGCCGGTCGGAAATCCGCAGAACCTGTATCTATACGGGCTGACAGGGATGTCTTTTAGCGAGTTTGTGGGCACGATGCTGCCGTATACTCTTTTATCCGGTGCATTGCTTGTGGCTGCAATAGCCTTTTTGCCGGGGAAGAGAAAAGAGATAGAGATACATGAACATTATGAGGTAATGAAACAGTTCGGGCACAAGGGGCAGATCGTCGTTTACGCTTTGCTGTTCGCCGTTGCCATGTGCACGGTCCTGCGGCTCGTACCGTGGTGGATAATGGCTCTCGTGATCCTTGCAGCGGCGCTTTCAATGGATTACAACGTCGTTTTTCATGTGGATTACGGCCTGCTGCTGACCTTTATCGGATTCTTTATTTTTACGGGAAATATCGGCCGGATCCCACAGATCCGCGATGCCTTGGAAGCTTTCACTGCCGGACGGGAATTTCTGACAAGCGTACTGGCAAGCCAGGTGATAAGCAATGTGCCGGCGGCGCTTCTGCTCTCGGGATTTGCAAAAGATCTGAATTCCCTTCTGACAGGCGTGAATGTCGGAGGGCTCGGAACGCTTATCGCCTCAATGGCCAGCCTGATATCATACAAAGCCTACACCAACGCCTTCCCGCAGAAAAAGAAGAATTATTTCCTTATGTTTACGGCCGTAAACGTGGCGTTCCTGGCTTTTCTGTGTATCGGTAGGATTATTATTTCGTGACTGGTGACAAAGGACGTTTCCCTGTCATTTTTACGCGACCCAATCTTCTAGAAGTAAATTCGGAATGCGTTTGAATTCTTCAGTGTTATGTGTCACAAAAATAAGATTTCTTGAGAGTGCCTGGCCGGCGAGCTGTATATCGTATGGACCAATTGTAGTTCCTTTGTTTTCAAGCGATGCTCGAATACTGCCGGCATAGATAGCATCGTCGGAAGAGAATGGGAGGATGCAGAAAGGTGCGAGGAACATAGCCAGCTTTTTTCTGGTTTTGTCAGCCCAATTGCTTTTTGAGGTACCATATTCCAGCTCAAATACTGTAATCGAGGAGATCGCCAGATCAGATGGAGCAAGAGAGAGAAGCTTATGCGTGAGATCTGGATAAGTGTTTTTCATAAAATAGATGCAGATATTTGTGTCAAGTAAATACATCAAAATGTCTCCCTCGCAGGAATATCATCTAAAGAAGGTTGATCGCGGCTTTCCATGAAATCATCCGGGAATGTGCCGATCACTTCGCGGACCGGAGCCCATGGGTCATCGGATGGGAATGCAATGTAGATATCACCAATCTTATTGATACAGTATTCTTTTTTATCTGCCCTCATTTCACGGGGAATGCGAAGCGCCTGGCTATTGCCATTTTGAAAAATACGTGTCGTAGTCATTTGGATATCTCCTTTGGTGTGTACGAATGTGTGTACACATATAATATAACTGACAAAACACAAAACATCAAGAGCATTCGTGATTTCCAGCGTGTTGCGAAAGGCCGGAGGCATATGCCACACCAGATATACGTTAATACGTATATGAATATTATAAACGATATTTGTGCGCACTGCAAGACATGTTTTTTGCAAATTAAAAACTGGCGACAGGGAAACGTCCCCTGTCGCCATTCCACTTTGATTGATGTAATGAAAATATCCCTGCCGTTTAGTTAAATGCAGATCTCATTATCTCCTTCTGCCTTGTTTGTTCGTGGCGAAGAGCAGGGCAGTAAGAGAGATTATAAACATAAATCCCCAGATCCAGATATTGTTGGTATCTCCGGTATTCGGCGTTTTGTTGTCGGGAGCCTTGGTCGGCGTCGGCGTTGCCGTCGGAGCCGTTACGGTAAAGCCTGCCGCTGCGGGATCGGCGTCATTGAACACTGCCGTGATCGAATGCTTCCCGGGTGACAGTGTTTCCAGATAGCCCGGTTTAAGGGTGATCTTTACGCTTCCGGATACGGCTTCGTAGTTTGCTGCGTCCACGGTCGTTCCATCTACCGAAATACCGGTGAAATGCGAGAAGGTCGTGTCGTCATTGACGCTGCGCTTGAAAACAAAGGTAAGAGATCCGGTACTTCCCTTTACCCATGTACTTCCGTCACCTTCGGTATTGCGGTATTCCACAACGAGGTGCGGAATGACTCGGGTTTCGGTTTCCGGGCAGCGCGAGCAGGATCTGGTCTCTTTGCCGTTCTCTGTTTCGGTGGCTTCTTTGACTACCTGCCATTCGCTCCAGTCATGGCCGCCGAGGGAAGGGATAGTGACCGGTTCGGTTATCACTGTCGTTCCGGCTTCGTCGCTGAACATCGTCTGGCATTTACTGCAGGTCCAGTAGGCTTCCGTTCCGGGTTCCGTGCATTTGGCTTCGACTTTTTCGGTCTTGTCAAGTGTATGTGCCGGTTCGAAAACGGCCTTTATCTCCACATCGGCCGCCGGCATGGTGAAGGTCGTGGAAGCGG
>CADBMM010000127.1 GCA_902795795.1 uncultured Lachnospiraceae bacterium
CAGAGAGCTTATGAGCGTTGCCTATAAGGTACGTTCCGCTTCAGGTGCATACTGGCGCGGAGATGAAAAGCGCGACAGCATGCAGAGAATATATCTTTACGCCTTCCCGTCAAAGGATGAACTGAAAAAGCATCTGGCATTCATCCAAGAGGCGAAAGAGCGTGATCATAAAAAGATCGGTGCGGCTCTTGACCTTTTCATGTTCCATGAGACAGCTCCCGGCATGGCTTACTGGCTGCCAAGAGGATGGAAGATGTATCAGGAGCTCATCCGTTTCTCGAGAGAGATCCAGGATAAACACGGATATACAGAGATCTCGGCGCCGCTGGTAAATAATAAGAAATTATGGCTGATCAGCGGACACTGGGCTCACTATGTAAACAACATGTTCCTTGTTCCCGGTATCACAGAAGGAACAAAGGCTACGGATGAATTCGAAAGCTGCAGCTGCAGTTCCTGCACACAGCTGTATTCACCCGAGACCGAGGATACTATGGCCGCAAAGCCGATGAACTGCCCGAACGCCATGCTTGCATATAAGCGTACCGCGCATTCCTATAAAGAACTGCCTATCCGCTACAGTGAAATAGACGTTCTTCACAGAAAAGAAAAATCCGGACAGCTCAACGGACTGTTCCGCGTTCAGGAATTCCGCCAGGACGATGATCATACTTTCGTAACGGAAGATCAGATAAAAGATGAGATCATGGATGTTATCAGCATCGCAGATGAGATCTATAAGACCTTTGGCGTAACATACAGAGCCGAATTCTCTACAAGACCGGATGATTTCATGGGAGATATCGAAGTCTGGAACAGAGCCGAGGCTGCGCTTAAGGAGATCCTTGACGAGAAGTACGGTGAAGGACAGTACGAGATCAACGAAGGCGACGGTGCTTTCTACGGACCGAAGATCGACCTGCAGATAAAGGATGCTCTTGGAAGAGAGTGGCAGTGCGGTACCGTGCAGCTCGATTTCCAGCTGCCGCACAATTTTGGCCTTACTTATACGGATAAAGACGGCACTCTCAAGCAGCCCGTAGTCATCCACAGAGCTATTTTCGGATCCTTCGAAAGATTCATCGGAATCATTACAGAGCATTTCAAGGGAGCATACCCGTTCTGGATGTCTCCTTATCAGGTCGCTGTCGTTCCGATCCGCGAAGCGCATAATGATTATGCAAAAGAGGTCGCAGAAGCGCTCAGCAGCGCAGGAGTGCGCGTAGAAGCCGATCTCAGCGACGCCAATATGCAGAACAAGATCAAGAAGTTCAAGCTCATGAAGGATCCTTATATCCTTGTGCTTGGCGATAAAGAAGTTGAGAGCCGCACAGTTTCGATAAATATGCGCGGAAGCAAGGTCCAGGCTCACGATGTTCCGCTTGATGAATTCGTGGAATTCTGCAGGAAGCTGAACAAGGAAAGAACGCTGGAGCTTACCCTTCCCGGAAACGCGGAAGAGTAATTGCTTCACACATTGAGTGATTGTTAAAAGTATAGTATTTAAGGCAGAGTGACCGGAATGGAGATCATACGGAATGCTCTGCCTTTTTATAACATTAAATGCATCTGAAAAGGAGTAACTGCTTTGAAGCTTGTGCATCTTTCGGATCTTCATCTCGGGAAGCGGGTAAATGAGTTTTCGATGATCGAGGATCAGAGATATATCCTGACGAAAATAATAAATATCATAGATGATGAAAGACCGGACGGCGTGATACTGGCCGGAGACATTTATGATAAATCACTTCCGCCTTCGGAAGCGGTCACGCTTTTCGATGACTTCCTTGTGCGGCTTTCAAAACGCGGACTGCAGGTATTTATTATCAGCGGAAACCATGATTCATCTGAAAGGCTTGCCTTTGGCAGCAGGCTCATGGATAAAAGCGGCGTACATATTGCGCCGGTCTATAATGGGGCTGTTAAGCCGCTTGTACTGGAAGATGAGTTCGGGAAAGTAAATATTTATCTGCTTCCTTTCGTGAAGCCGGCAAATGTACGGAGCTTTTTCCCTGAGGAAACGATCGAAAGCTATACGGACGCGCTTCGCACGGCAATTAACGCCATGAATATTGACGAATCACAAAGAAATGTGCTCGTTACTCATCAGTTCGTTACAGGAGCAGCCCGTTCCGAGTCGGAGGAGATATCCGTGGGAGGATCGGATAATGTCGATGCCTCTGTATTTGAAGGCTTCGATTATGTTGCGCTCGGACATATACACGGACCCCAGAACGTAGGTACGGAACGGATAAGATATTGCGGGACGCCGCTTAAATATTCCTTTTCCGAAGCATCCCATAAAAAGTCTGTCACCGTTGTTGAACTTGGTCAGAAGAGTGAGCTTACTGTCAGAACCGTACCTCTTGAGCCGCTGCGCGATATGAAAGAGATCAAAGGGAAATACGAGGAGCTTGCATTAAAGAGCTTCTATGACGGTACATCATACCAGGAAGATTATATGCATATAACTCTGACCGATGAAGAGGATATAATGGATGCCGCAGCCAGGCTCAGAGTCATATATCATAATATGATGAAACTGGATTATGATAATACAAGAACACGTCATAAAGCAGGACCTGCTGAAAACTCCTGTGCTGTATCGAAATCGCCGATCGAGCTTTTTGAGGATTTTTATCTTATGCAGAACGGCGCCGAAATGTCGGAGGATCAGATGGAATTTGTCTGCAGCCTTATGGAAGAAATAAAGGGGGATGACAAATGAGACCTTTAAAACTTACAATGTCTGCTTTTGGCCCCTATGCTGGTAAAGCTGTTCTTGATATGGAAAGTCTCGGCGAAAAGGGATTGTACCTTATTACCGGAGATACCGGAGCGGGAAAGACAAGCATTTTCGACGCGATAACCTTTGCTCTCTACGGAGAACCGAGCGGAAACACCAGGACATCTGATATGTTCAGGTCCAAATATGCCGATGCACAGACGCCTACGGAAGTAGAGCTTACATTTGAATATGCAGGCAAAACATATTATATAAAGCGAAATCCGGCTTACGAAAGACCGAAGGCCCGCGGAGAGGGCATGACAAAAGAGATGCCTAATGCCGAGCTGCACATGCCGGACGGCCGTGTGATCACAAAGACCGGTGAAGTCAATAAGGCAGTCTATGAGATCATAGGACTTGACAGGGATCAGTTCTGCCAGGTCGCTATGCTCGCCCAGGGAGATTTCCTGAAATTACTCCTCGCCTCGACAGATGAAAGAAAAAAGATATTCAGAAGTATTTTCAATACCTGGTTCTACAAGGAGCTTCAGGATAAGCTGAAAAGCAAGTCAAATGAGCTTTATCGTGAATATGAGGCGGCAAAAAGAAGCGCCGACCAGTATATCAGCGGAATATCATGTGACGAAGATAACGCTCTGAACGCAGAGATCATCAAGGCCCGGAACAGAGAGCTTCCATACGAAGAGACCGAAGCATTGCTTCGAAAGCTTATAAATGATGATTTACAGATTAAAGATAAGCTTCAGGAAAATGTAAAAGTTTTTGAAGCAGAGATACAGAGGATCACAGCTGCGCTGGCCAAAGCCGAAGAGCAGGAAAAGTATAAAAATACCATAAGGCAGTCTGAAGAGAAGCTGTCAACGCTTGACGCACAGCTGATCGTGCTTGAAAAAGCCAGGGATGATGCGCAGAGCCACGCCGTGGAAGCAACGGAGCTTGGAGAAAAAGCCGGCGTTATACAGCTTGAACTTCCGGAATACGGCGAACTTGAAGAAAAGAGAAAAAGTCTGCGTGACAAGAAAATCGGAATCGAAAAAACAGTAACAGATATAGCTGACCGTGAGAAGGAAGCCGGAGAGTGCAGGGCAAAGATCGAAGAGCTGAAGGCTGAAGCTGCCGATCTTAGTGATATAAACACTTTGGTGCTTAAACTGGAAGGAGAAAGGACAGAGCTTGATAAGACCTCTGAGCAGCTGGATGTGACCGAACGCTCATTAAGGGAAGCAGGAAGTCTTGAGAGGGAACTGGAGCATAAGCGGGCGGAATATTTAAAGACATCAGCTGAGGCGTTTGAAAAAAGGCAATTGTATGAAGTTCAGTATAAAGCCTATCTCGACGAACAGGCCGGAATAATCGCGAAGACTCTGGTAAAAGGAAGGCCGTGCCCGGTATGCGGATCATTATCACATCCGGCGCCTGCGATAAAATCAGAATCGGCTCCAACGAAGGAAGAGCTGGAGATCTTGAAAAAAGCCTGCGAGGAAAGAGAAAAAGATGCTGCTGACGCCAGCCAGGCGGCAAACGCGGCGGATATCAGCCTTAAGACAAAGAAAGATGAAGCGCTGAAAGAAGCACGCAGGCTTGGTACGGTGGAAGCATTTGAGGATATCCTTGATCTGGTCAAAGAATTCAGATCAGATATTAAGAAAAAAACGAGCAGACTGGAACTGGATCTGCGCGATGCAAAAAGAAAGCTTGAGCGTAAAAATGAAGTGGAAAAGCTTCTTCCGAAAGCGGAAGAAAAATTGTTGTCATACAATAATGAGGCAGCCGCGCTTAAGCAGAAAAAGGCAGCGTTTGAAGCAGAGATCAGTCTTCTTACACAACGCATTTCCGACTTGGAAGGGAAGCTTAAGTTCGCTTCCGAAACAGAGGCAAAACAGATGATATCTGATCTGACGGAGCGCAGGAAGAAGCTCGAATCTGCGATAAAGAAGTCGGTAGACGAGTATACATCCTGCATGAATGAGATCTCAGCACTTAAAACATCCATTGCCCAGAACCGGGAAAATCTGGATGAAAACGCTGAAACAGATATAGCGGCACAGAAAGTAAACGAGGAAATAGTTGAAAAACAGAAAACGGTCAGCAATGAATTGCTTCAGAGCGTGCGGACAAGGATCGATATAAATACAGGAATCTTAAATAATCTGGCAGAAGAACTGCGAAAATCGGAGGGAATACGTCGGAAATACGAGAAGGTAAAAGCGCTTGCGGATACGGCTAACGGAAATATCAATGGCAAAGAAAAGGTCATGCTTGAGACCTACGTACA
>CADBMM010000128.1 GCA_902795795.1 uncultured Lachnospiraceae bacterium
CGATTGGCTGCTGGTTCGTATTGAGTCGGCTAAAGGTTGCAAGGAGAAGCTTATCAGGGTTGGGTCTGTTAGGCGGATCGGGGTGGTTAATGAAGGATAAAATGTCTATCCCACATATTCCTTACTGAGGTCAAGAAGCGCTTTGCACGCACGACTCATCGGCGCTTCTTTTAGATACACCATGCCAAGTTCCCAATCAACATCTGCGCCTGTCACCTCAAGGAGTTTCACGTTTTTAAGCTGCTGCTTTTCCCAAAGCGTCCGCGGCAGAAGGAAGACTCCCCATTTCCTCTCCACCAAAGATGCCAGAAAGTCCATATCATTTGACCGCATAGAAATCGTTGGCGTAAAACCGGCATTTTCACAATTCCGCATAAATTGACGGTGAAGGTTGTAATCATACCCTGTATCCAAAAAAGTCTCTTTCTGCAGATCAGCAAAATCTACAGTATCTTTTTTTGCCAGTGGGTGTGATTTGTGTACACCCAGGACAAGCGTCTGCCTATCCAGCGTGCGGTATGCGTATTGATAAGTATCTATTGGAAGCGACCTGAGACAAAAATCGGCTTCATTTCGATTGAGCATTTCCAGCGAATCATACAGTGCATTTCGAGCACAGACATTAATCTCAACGTCCGGATATCTCTCGTGATAGGTACAGAGCATATCACCTAAATAGTGCCGCACGATCGTCGGCGATGCAATGATCGTTACAGTGCCTACGATTCCTTTTCGGATATTAACAGATGCGTCTACCATATGATTGTAGGCATCCATATATTCCCGCGCATACTGATAGAAAGCATGACCGTTATTCGTCAGACACAGGTTCTTTTGATTATATGAAAAAAGGGAAAAGCCCAATTCTTCCTCGAGCTTCTGCATGGCAATGCTGAGTGTCGGCTGTGTAACCGCCAGGGATTTAGCCGCCGCAGAGTAGCTCCCCCAGTCAACGATTTCCAAAAAATATTTGATCTGCTTAGTGTTCATACCCAGACTATCCTTTACGCGATCCTGGCCTTGATATCCTTATCGCGTCACCGTGTAAATTCCAAGAGATAAGGGTTGGACAAATGGCCAACCCTTATCCTTTAAAATTGTAAATGTTTTTCCAATTATTGTCAAAACAGATGGTATTGATCAGCCCTTAAACCCATCCATAAGAGCTTCATCAAACTCGAGCTCATCGCTGAGAAGCTCATATCCATCCTCAGTGACAAGGATATTCTGCTCCATATGTGTACCGCCGACTTCCGGCCTGTCGAACATCGTGACACGAGGTTCAACAGCCATCACCATGCCCGGTTGGAGAACGAAATCCACGCCTTTATTGATCGACGGCGCACCGTGCAGACCATAGCCTAACTGATGACCGGTTGCAAACTTGTGCTCATATTTACCGAAGCCTTCTTCCGCGATAACGCGTCTGGCTGCAGCGTCTACATCGGCGCAGGTGTTGCCCGGTTTAACGGTCTTAAGAGCTTCCTGAAGAGCCATGTAATTGACCTGGTACATTCTCTTCTGAAGGTCCGTGGGCTTGCCTGTGCAGACAGAGCGGCCCACATCGCCGGTATAACCGCGGTAAACGGCACCGTTATCAATAATGACCATCTCATTTTCGCCGATCACGCGCTCCGTCGAGATGCGCTCAAAGATAGCGGAGTTAGGACCGGAGGCAATATTCGTCACGAACGGCTCCATCTCGCTGCCCATCTTGCGCATGGCATATTCGCACTCAGCCGCCACTTCATATTCCGTAACGCCCGGCTTCACGGCTTTAATAGCCGCCTGCGTGCCCGCGACAGCCATCTTAACGGCTACGCGCAGGTGCTTGATTTCTTCCGGATGTTTGACTGCTGTCATACCGACCCAGATACTGCTGATATCGACAAACTCCATCCCCGGAAATTCGGCTTTCAGTTCTTCATACATCTGGAACGGCAGAAGTTCCACACCGACCCTGCCGGAGGTAATATTATAATCACGGAAGATCTTGATAACTTCCTGCCCCCACTTAGAGAAACCGGGCAGTTTTCTGTGATCCTTAATGTCTGAACGGATCACAATACGATAGTTATCGCTGCCGGATGTGTGGCCGACGATCGCCTCTCCCCCCTTTGGAATGACAGCGAGATATTCCGGCTCATAAAACGGACGATAACCTTTGACATAGAAATCGGTCGCATAGCGTACTGTCTCGGCTTTCAGAAGAAGGATCGCATCCAGATCATTGTCCTCCATAGCCTTCTGAATTTTTGCCTTTTTGACTTCATGCAGGATATCTCCGCCGTAATATGAAGGTTCCTCTTTCCAGAATTCCATTGATGATGACTCCTTTCATGTGAGTTGTTTTATA
>CADBMM010000129.1 GCA_902795795.1 uncultured Lachnospiraceae bacterium
CCATACGGATTACGGGTATTTTGTATTTGGCAAGCTTCACCTCCTGCCTCCTGTAAAAGCTTTTATGACCACTTTGGGGTCAATATTATATAAGGATGCGTCAAAGCTGACGGTGCCGTCACAGAAGGCGGCAGGCTTCGCGTTTGTCCAAGGGGCTCAGAACCGTCTTACGGTCGTTCCTAACGGCATGGAGCTCGATAAATACCAGAAACATCTTACCGATGAGGAAAGGCAGTCGCTTCGCTCATCCCTGGGATTAGATGAAAAAACAAAAACGCTGGTATGTATTTCCAGGCTCAGCAAGGAGAAAAATATCCGTGAGCTGGTCGATTATTTTCCGGCATTGCTGGAAAAATGTCCGGATACGAAGTTTATCATAGTCGGAGACGGACCGGACAAGCAGCATCTTGAAAACATGGTCGAGAAGCTTTCGCTTCAGGATAAGATCGTATTTACCGGAAGGATCCCGGCAGACGAGGTATATAAGTATTACGCTTTAGGCGATGTATTCGTGTCCGCATCTACATTTGAAGTTCACAGCATGAGTTATCTGGAGGCTCTTGCCGGCGGACTTCCTCTGCTTTGCCGTAAAGATGATGCCCTTCTGGGCGTACTTGATCCGGGCAAAAACGGACAGATGTACACTACGCAGGAAGAATTCGTAAACTACGCCGTTCAGATGTTAAGTGATGAAGATTACCGGAAAGCGCTGGCGGAAGCCTCACTGCAGAAGGCCGATGAGTTTTCCTGTGATGCGTTTGCAAGTTCCATGCTTAAGGTCTACGCAGATGTCATCCGCTACAACCAGGAAGATACTGCGAAGGAAGCTGTCGCAGCGGAAGAGTCTGGAGAACAGGACTAGGAAAGTGCTTTACGGGAAATATCTGAAATGTAACATGCGTGACAGTGGGGACGGATATCAGTGACAGCAATGTTTTGGTGTCATTGATATCCGTTTCCCTTGTTATTTATATATGAACAACTAAGAGGGAGGAACAAATGGCAGAGAGAGTAATTGAACAGGCTGATTTGTCAGTTATCGAGAACAGCCTCGGTGCAATTCACCGTGATCTGGAGACGGTTGATTCAAACATCGGTACTGTCAACAGCAATGTTAAAGTGGTTTATGATGAGATCGGTGCTTTAGCCCAGGAATTTCACGATTTTGTCAACGTTCAGAAAATGGCAAACAGGCTGGGACAGGCTGAGACAAGACTGGTAAAAATACGCCAGGAATTAGAGAAGAAATACGGGCATTATGATATCGTGCGGCGTACGACAACAGGTATTTTACAGGCGGATGATATTGGAATAGTTAAAAAAGAGACTATAAGCAGCGCCACGGAAGAATTGATGATATCTACTCCCGGTTATTGGCTTGCGCCATGTCTGGTAGCTCTCGCTGCATGGATAAATGATCAGCCGGAGCTTGCGGATAAGGCAGTAAGAGAGGGTCTGAAAAGAAATGATGAAAAAACCTCTCTGTTTTTTGCTTTGGTATGCAGAAGGGCAGACAGAAAAGATGCAAGCTTAAAGTGGACGCAAAGATATCTGGCGAATCAGGATGAGGAAGACCTTGACAGAAAAACGGTTATTATTCTTGACGCTTATGCGAGCGGACTGATGGGAGCTGACGCTGAAGGTATAATTTCGCGTCAGATGGACGAATGGCTTTCTCATCTGGAAGAAAAAAGCGGTTTTACGGAGCAGCAGACGCAGCAGTGGTCCGAAGCGATCAATCTGAAAAGAAAGCCTGTTGATACTTCCTCATATACATATTTAAGAAAGTACAGTAAAACATGGCCTGCCCTTGAAGATGTTCTGGAAGGAGCATATCTCCATGCGGAAATGCTTGATTATCTCATCAATATATTTGAGCAGAAGGTATCGACGGCGACGGTAAAGGAACAGCTCGACGATATTCTGGAAAACCTGGTCACAGGGTTTGATGATGAAGAGATCCCGTTAAGAAAAGAAGAACGCTTTGAACAGTTTGTCGTTGATTTCGGCGGGGACGAAAACCGTGCGCGTCAGAACATGGAGATCGAGGAGACGGCTTTTGAAACACACAAGGATTTCACTCAGCTGCTTACCGATGCGGCGATGAAACCGGAGAGTTCACATTCAAGTGTTTCAACTCAGAAATTTGCATTTGCGTTATCAAAGGATTGGGTGACCGATGCATATAATGATGTAGTTGCGCAGAACAGGATGAAGATTCCTAATGAGATCGAAATAAATGTAGATACATTTAACGATTATACAACAGACGGTCAGAATGAAAATGAACTTATCGGAAAGTTTAATTCCCTGGTGGATTCGGAAAGAGACAGGGCGTTGGAAAAATGTGTTCTTAGCGGATTTGAAAAGTTCTGTCTGTTTGGTGGTATCGCTATTGCCGCGCTTGGAGTGATCCTTGCGGTAACAGGCCATGTCATCCTCGGAATTATCGCGGTAATAGCAGGTATTGCTTTGGTGATCAATCATTTTTCAAAGAAAAAAAGTGTTGAAAACAACAGAAAAACTATTCTGGAGCAATATGAAAAGAAACGGACGGAAGGCTGTCAGATCATCAGGGCTACGTTGGCGGAAGTCGTTGACTTCAGGATCGAATTTGCTGAAAAAGACAGTGAAAGCGAACAGGTACTGGATGTCTTGAGCCAGATAACGCCCGATCAATATGTAAGTAAAATTGCGCAGACGAACAGAAGAATAAAAGTGTGAGGAAAATAGTATGGACGCAAAATCTAAAGCAAGATTTATCAATTCTGTTGCAGGCGGCCAGGGCGTTCCGTGTCCTTCCTGCAATTATATGAATCCTCCCGGAGCGGTCTTTTGCAGAACCTGCGGGACCCGTTTACAGCCGGAAGAGCCTGTACAGCCGGAAGAAAGTGTTAAGAGCGAAAAAGAAGTCCAGGTGGTATGCCCTGCGTGCCATACTGTATTGGAGCCGGATGCTGTCTTCTGCTTTTCCTGCGGAACCAGGATCAAAGATCTTAATGCTGATGAAATGGAAGCTTTTCCTGAACAGAGTACTGATGCTGCGGAGAATGCAGGACCGGCTTTCAGACCTGTTGACGAAGATGCCGTTAAGCCTGAGCCTGCAGCAGTAAAGAGACCGGTTCAGAAAAGGACGATCAACTTTGCAGCTCCGGTAGAAGAAAAAGAGGAAGAAGTAAGCGTATTTGCGCAAGGGCTTCCCAGCTGGGATGTAGTTCCTCCGCAGGTCGTAGTAAGGAGAATGAAGAAAAAATGATACAGCCTCCTCGCACCTATTCTGAATGGGTAAATGTTCTGGCTGTCTTTAAGGACCGGACAAATGACTCAGAAGTACTTACGGCAATGAGATCCGGAACCATCGAATGGCAGTCAGGGGTAGCGGAAAGATTTTCAAAGAAACTGATCGATTCATTCAATTTCAGGATGAATGCCGCAACAGATAAGTTTCAGAAAGAAATATCCCGGTCACAGGGCAGGGAAAGCGACATAGTGCAGGCCATACTGTCATTGCGTAAAGAATTCCGTTTCCTGGCCGAAGCTATCGACCTCCCCGCATTACCCGATAGAGAAAGACAGCATTACGCTGGCCTTATTGCCGAACAGGCAGATCTTATTCAGAGATCGCTGGAGGATTCGGCGAAAAAAGACAGAAGCGGTAAATTATCCAGCATTGTCCGAAACCACAAAGTAAATGCATTATAAAGGAGCCCGGCAGAATGAGTGATACAGCTAAAAGCAAAGAACTGCTTACAAGGTATTCTATTGCAAGAATACCCTTTATAGCGATCAATACGATCGAACCAGGCAGAACATTGGATATGCTTAAGTCGATCTCCGAAGAATTACAGCTTCCGTTTAATGTTCATACGCTTACAAAGGGCGTCTATGATCTTGCTTCGGACAGGAATCTGAGTGAAGACAAGTCTGTTTACGGTGCCATTGACTATATGACAGAGCAGATGAAGCGTAAACAGTACCAGACAATCATTCTCACGGAAGTCCCTGATATAAGTACGGAAAACAGCGATTCAAAACAGATACTGGCTCTTGTGAATCTGGCGAATGAATCCGGCGGAGTCGTCATGGTATTCACCAATTCCCCTATCTGGAATCAGCTTCAGCGGCAGGGTATGACGATCAAGATCGATCTTCCGAATGAAGAAGAGATGTACGCTATCATTAAAGAATATATCGACGACTACAGAAATGAAATACCGATCGAATGGGACTATAATGACATTCGTGAGGCCGCTGCAACGCTTAACGGAGTGACCCGTATCGAAGCGGAAAATGTCATGGCCGCGTTGATAGCGAACAAGTGCATACGAAAGTCAGATATGGATGAAGTCCGCTATGCTAAAGACCGTCTGTTTTCAGACATATCCGGTCTTGAAAAGATCGAAGTAGATGACAGCGTCAAGGATGTCGGAGGGCTCGAGGGCTTAAGGAAATGGCTGGATGAGAAAAAAGAGCTTCTTACACCTGAAAAGAAGGATCTGTTAAAAGCAAAAGGCCTGCAGCCGCCCAGAGGGATACTGCTGGTCGGAGTCCCGGGATGCGGAAAGTCCTTATCTGCAAAATCGATCTCCGCAACATGGAAATTACCTTTATACAGACTGGATTTTGCTACGGTACAGGGCAGCTATGTCGGGCAGTCCGAGCAGCAGTTAAAGGATGCTTTGACGACTGCGGAGAATGTTTCTCCTTGTATTCTTTGGATCGATGAGATAGAGAAAGGACTGTCGGGAGCGATCGGCGGAGCAAATGACGGCGGAGTGTCGACCCGTATGGTAGGTCAGTTCCTGTTCTGGATGCAGGAGTGTAAGAAGCAGGTATTTGTTGTAGCGACGGCTAATGATGTTTCCCTGCTCCCGTCGGAATTATTGAGACGCGGAAGATTCGATGAGCTTTTCTTTATAGATCTGCCGACTGCCTCGGAGCGATATGAGATCCTTTCACTTTATATGAGAAAGTATTTAGGCGTGAATTTCAGCGGCGAGCTTGCAGACAGGATCGTCATGATCACCGACGGCTTTACCGGTGCGGATCTGGAGTCGACCGTGAGAGACCTTGCATACAGAACTATCGCAAATCCTAATTTTGTCTTAAGCGAAGAGAACATAATTACGGCGTTTAATAATGTCGTCCCTCTTTCACAGACAAGCCCGGAAAAGATCGAAGCCATTCGGGAATGGGGAAAAGAAAGGGCAGTTCCTGCCTCAGGAAAGCCGATCGGCAGCGAGAAGCTCACTCAGCAGGGTGCGCAAAAGACAAGGAAAGTTCTTGTATAAGTATTATTCTGATTTGACTTACACGGAGAAAGGATCAAGTAATGCCAAAACCAATGCTGCATACACCGCAAACACAGAACCGGTCGCAGGATCTGCTCAGCGCCGTTCCCACGGAGCAGCGGCAGAGACAGACTCAGCAGATGGATAAGCTGAAGCTGGATAAACTGCTTCGGAAGCCGCGGTCAAAAGAATACATGGATGCTTTGCATCGGCTGGATGCCGGCGGGCATGTGCACAATCAGGGTAAAGTTAATGAAATAATCGATGCCATAAGGGCGGAATTCCCTGAGGTGGAGCTGTCGGGAATGCTTATCGGTTTTGTAGCGGTCTGTTATCTGGGACCGCCGTACGAAGTACATACGCTTGATTTTACAGGACAGATCATCGAGCATTATAAGGTAAGGCAGACCCTGCCGAACGGAATGGAAAAAGCAAGAAGTATCGCGATGCGCGGGGGATACGC
>CADBMM010000130.1 GCA_902795795.1 uncultured Lachnospiraceae bacterium
CCTTAAAATGGAGCATGGAACACTGGGTCATTGCTCCGGCTGTCTTGTGTATGCTCATGGACACGAGATCAGCGCCTGATTTAATGGATTCCTGCGGCAGCCTGCTGCCGAATGCGAAATGTGTGCCATGGGCTTCATCCACCAACAGAGGTATTCCATGGGAATGACATACTTCCGAGATCGCTTTAACATCACAAGCGGTTCCGTAATATGTCGGGCTTACGATCATGACAGCTTTCGCATGCGGATGCTCATTCAGTGTTTTTTCAACCACGGAAGCCTTTACTTCTGTTGAGATCCCCCATGATGTGTCATATTCCGGTTCTATCCAGACAGGCTTTGCTCCTGATAAGATCAGTCCGCGCATAACGGATTTATGCGAATTCCTCGCAACCAGTATCTCTTCGCCGGGTCCGGCAACGGCGAGGATCATTGCCATGTTGGCGGCAGTTGTACCGTTTACCGAGAACCAGGTCCTGTCTGCTCCGAATGCTTCCGCTGCCAGTTCCTGAGCCTTCGCTATCGCCTCGTGCGGATCCTGAAGGTCATCAAGTCCATCGGCTTCTGTCAGGTCATATCTGAAAACATTCTCCCCGAACGCCGTTTTGAGATCCTCCGGGATCCCGCGGTCGAACCTGTGACCTGGAATACAAAAATATGCAGGCTGTTTTTTATTAAATTCCTCAATAGCGCCTATGACCGGTGTTTCCGCCTGAGCCGCGTTTTTCCTGATGTTATCCATCCTGCCGTCCTGCTCTTATTTACCTCTTTTTTAAAGATCGTCAAGCTTCTCCGCTTCCTTCTCAATATTGGAAAGCATGATCCGTCTTGCCTTGCGCATACGGGCTTCACGCTTCTTGCGCTCTCTTCTGACATGCTGCCAGTACAGGAATGCGATGATAAGCGCGAGAAGTATGACCAGTACGATCACGACTGCCCATGCGCCGCTCTTCTGGTTCTCTTCCGCCATATTCGCCGAACCGTAAGCATCCGATTCCACGCGTTCGTCTGTAACCGTCTGCTCTTCCGGAGCGCTCTGCACGTCAGCAGCATTCTGATCCACGGCCACGCTCTGCTGCTGATCATCAGCCGGCCCTTCTGCAGCCGTTGACTCAGGCGCTGCTGTAGGCTCTGCAGATGTACTCTGTTCTGTTCCGGCCTGCTCTGTGCCAGTCACCTGACCAGTCTGCGAATCGGTCATATTTCCTGTAGCCCCATTACCATGAACGCTTGCATCCTGTCCTGAATCAACCTGGACTTCTGTAGTGCTCTGGCTGGTTTGTCCGTCCGTAACAGCCTGCCCTGAACCTGTCGTTTCAGCCGTCTCATTTACAGGTACAGACAATCCGAGGTTCGGAAATTCCGCCCTGTAAAACTCACACTGTGAAAAGCCGTCGGGAAACGCCACATTTACAGCCACGATAAACCCGGTCTCATCCAGTACTTTGATCGATTCAGGCTCGATCTTTGTCGAACTGTCATATCCGAAATTAAGCTGTATCGTATCGACGACCGAACGGCTGCTGACGGAATAAGCCATCATGTATTCACCGATATCCATACCGAAGGTCAGCGGAAATTCGAGCAGGTAATCTCCAGAAAGACAGAAATCCTGGAAATTATATCCAGGTGACGAATCTTCCGGTCCATAGTTGGCTATTATGGAAAAATTTGAATCGAAAACCAGAATGCTGTATCCGTTGTCAGCATTTGTCTGGGCATAATAAATATTATTTACTTCATCATAGGTAAGTGCCAGGAAGTTGAAATTACTTGTCAGTTTGATCGCCCGCTTCTTTGTAAGCGTATGCGGATCCATAACATACAGACTTCCTCTGTTTTCGGGTACGGTATTGGTATAAAGGGCTACATAGATCTCATCTGTATTAGGGTTGTAGCACATGCTGTTGCCGTGCTCCCACTCTTCGCTCTGCACTCTTTTCGCCAGAGAGTACTGCTGCACCGGATTTCCGTATTCATCGGACGACCACCGGTAATAAGCGGATACGACATCCATTGTATCCGCGCTGTCCGCTACATTCTCTATTGTAATAATATAGTAATCCGTAACGCATATCGACTGGACCACCCCGCTTACCGTCGCCATCGGAGCAGCAAAAAGGAACTGCCATGAGGCATCTCCCAGCAGGTTGTCTTCGGCCTTGACTTTAGATGGCATGATCGCTGCCTCAAATGTGAAGCATAACAAAAACACCATAAAGGCAGTAATGGCTCTATGCAGTTTTCCCCTCTTGAACAAGTGCATTATTTATCTATCTGCTTTTCCTGTAAAATTGCGCGGTCCTGGCAAATCTGACGCGAAGTTCTCTTAAATTATCCGAGCTTTTAACGGCCTGGGTATGTCTGGATACAAATTCCTTAAGCTTGACCATATATTCTCCGCTGCTTACCGAACCTTCAGCCACATAGGAAAGTCCTTTTTCCCAGCTGGCTGTAAGCTCCGGGTTCAGCAGGGACCTTATGGAAAGATCCACGACATCGTAGACCATCTCTCCCATCTGAGTCGGATATATCACCTGGGTCTTCTGGGCGATCTTTAAATATTCTATATTTGCCAGTTTCTTGAGTATTTCCGCCCTTGTGGCAGAAGTACCGATACCGCTTCCCTTTATCTGGGCGCGCAGTTTCTCATCCTCTATGAGCTGGCCGGCGTTTTCCATTGCCAGGATCATGGAGCCTGAGGTATATCTTTTCGGAGGTTTTGTCTCTCCTTCTTTGATCTCAAAACCTTTTATATCTACGTGATCACCTTTTTTCAACGATAACAATGCTTCAGCCAACGTCCCGGTAAAGCTGTCGGAGGTATCGTCCTTATCCTTTTCATCTCCCGGGCCTTCTTCTTTTTCATCAGTATCGCTGCCGGATCTTACGAATCTGAGTTTTAAATACCCTTCGCTTCTCAGCGCCCGCGATGATGTCTGGAACAGCTCTGAAGATACTTTCGTACGGATTGTAACTTTTTCATAGATCGCAGGGGGATAAAAAATGCTCAGGAATCTGCTTACGATCAGTCTGTAAACGTCCGCTTCAAGAGTCTTAAGCCTGCCGGTCTCAGAAACGGCAGATCCTGTGGGTATTATTGCGTAATGATCGGTGATCATTTTGTCATTGGTATATCTTGTTTTTCCGATGCCTTTATAGGCGCTGCCCGATAGGACCTCCCTGGCAGCGTCTGAATAGGGCGCATAATCAGCAAGCCCTTTTATATTCTTTTCTATTTCCTTGGCCACGGCGCTTGAGAGCACTCTCGCATCCGTGCGCGGATATGTAACCAGCCTTTTCTCATAAAGGCTCTGGACAACATTTAATGTCTGATCCGGACTTATCTTGAAAAGCTTTGAACAGTCATTCTGCAGTTCGGCCAGATTGTAAAGCAGCGGAGGGTTCTTCGTTTCTTTTTTCTTTTCAATACTCTCCACAATGCCATTATCTTCTTTTGACAGGGTGTCTGTCAGTTCTTCGGCAGTTTCCTTTTTATTGAAACCGTTATCCTTATATAAAAGCGGCGATCCTTCGTATCTGCTTCCATCACAGACACGCCATTCTCCGTCATATCCGTTCCCGTCTTTTTCAAAAGATCCGATGACACGGTAAAACGGTTTTTTTACAAAATCACGGATCTCCCGTTCTCTTCTTACGACCATGCCAAGCACGCAGGTCATGACCCTGCCTACCGAAACTGCCCTGTATTTTTCGGATCCAAGCGACTGCTGCAGCCCATAGGCGTATTTAAGAGAAAGCACCCGGGAGAAATTTATTCCCATGAGGTAATCCTCTTTTGCCCGAAGATAGGCGGAATCCGCCAGATGATCGTAGTCGGAAAGCGGCCTGGCTTCTTTTATGCCTCTTATTATTTCCTCTTCAGTCTGGGAGTCGATCCAGACTCTCTTTTGTGTTTTTCCTGCGACTCCGGCCTCCTGTGCAACAAGGCGGTAAATATATTCACCTTCGCGCCCCGCATCCGTACAGACAAATATCGTGCCGACATCATCGCGGCACAGAAGTTCTTTTACTATCCCAAACTGCTGCGCTGCTGCCGGAATTATCTCATACTTAAACTCGTCAGGCAGAAACGGAAGCGTATCCAAGGACCACTTCTTAAGGGATTCGTCGTATTTATCAGGATAGCTCATAGTCACAAGATGTCCGACACACCATGTAACTACATAATGTTCGGACTCCATGTAACCGCTGCGCCCCGACATCTTTTCGTGGAGCGCAGCGGCAAATTCCCTTGCAACACTGGGTTTTTCAGCTATAAATAATGATTTCATCTAGTCTGCGGGATTTACTTTTTCTGAATATATCCAAGAGAGACTAAAGACTCGGCGCAAAGTATGGCTCCGCCTGCAGCTCCTCTTACCGTATTATGGCTTAAAGCAACGAACTTCCAGTCATAGATCGTATCCTCACGGAGACGTCCGACAGAAACTCCCATACCGCCTTCATAATCAACGTCGAGCTGTACCTGGGGACGGTTGTCTTCTTCGAGATACTGGATGAACTGTTTCGGAGCGCTTGGAAGCTGCTTCTCCTGTGGGAGTCCCTTAAAGGAGACAAGCTTTTCGATAAGCTGTTCTTTAGTAGGCTTTTTCCTGAATTTAACAAAAACAGTTGCCGTATGTCCGTTGAGTACCGGTACACGGATGCACTGGCAGCTGATCTTCGGCTCCTCGGCCTTTACGATAACACCGTTTTCGATCTTTCCGAAAATACGGAGCGGCTCCTGCTCGGATTTCTCTTCCTCACCTGAAATAAAGGGAATGATATTATGTTCCATTTCCGGCCAGTCTTTGAAGGTCTTGCCGGCGCCGGAAATAGCCTGATATGTAGAAACTATGACCTCGTAAGGCTCGAATTCACGCCATGCGTAAAGCGCCGGAGCATAGCTCTGGATAGAGCAGTTCGGTTTAACGGCTACGAAGCCTTTAGTCGTTCCGAGACGTTTTTTCTGATATTCTATTACATCAAAATGCTGCGGATTGATCTCCGGAACTACCATAGGAACGTCGGGAGTCCATCTGTGCGCACTGTTGTTGGAAACTACGGGAGTTTCGGTCTTTGCGTATTCATCCTCGATCGCGCGGATCTCTTCTTTTGTCATGTCTACAGCAGAGAAAACAAAATCCACATCCGCCGCAACATTTTTGACGTCGCTTACGTCTTTTATAATGAGCTTTTTAACGCCTTCCGGCATAGGTGTAGTCATTTTCCATCTGTCGCCTACAGACTCTTCATAAGTCTTGCCGGCACTCCTTGCACTTGCCGCGACCGTGACTACTTCAAACCACGGATGATTCTCCAGAAGAGAAATAAATCTCTGTCCGACCATTCCCGTCGCTCCG
>CADBMM010000131.1 GCA_902795795.1 uncultured Lachnospiraceae bacterium
AAAAATATTGACATCCTATTATTGATGTGTACGTTTTTTCGTATTTTTTTCGTATATCTCTTTACAAATTTCTGTAATGTGGTATTATTCTTATACGGTCTCCTTCTGAGACGGTCTTATCTACGTAATTCAGATCTTAACTTCTCTCAATGCTTTTCTTTCACAGCTTATCAGAAGGATATTTCTATCTTTAAAGGAAAATCGCTATACATATGAAGAATCAAAACCATCCAGGTATTTATAAACTCTCACCGTCTGAAACGATGCTTTGTCTGATCAAAAGTGCATCCATCGGAGTTATTGCATGCTTTTTATGCTATCGAGACATACGTTCTCTCCCGCTTGCTGCATGTATCACGATCGCATTGGATATTTATCTGCAGAAGAAGACAAAGGAGAAGAAAAAGCAGCTGTGCCTGTACCATTTCAAAGATTTCGTTTCTTCGCTCAACACTTCATTAAAGGCAGGATACTCAGTAGAGAACGGTATCTACGCGGCAGCAAATGATATGGAAATGCTTTATGGCAATAATGATATCATGACGACTGAGATCAGAAACATTGCAGGCAAACTGCGAATCCGTATACGTGTAGAAGAACTCTTTGCAGAGCTGGGCGAACGAAGCGATATCGATGACATCAGGCTGTTTGCAAGACTTCTCGCAATTTCAAAAAGAACGGGAGGAAATATAACAGCCATGCTTTCAGGCACCGTCAATGTCATTTGCGGTAAAATAGAAACACGCCAGGAAATAGATGCTCAAATATCAGAAAAATCTTTTGAGCAGACAATAATGAGCCTGATGCCTGCCGGAATAATAATCTATTTAAGTTTTTCTTTTCCGGAACTTATCGGCGCTCTGTATGGAAATGTTTTCGGCCGCATTATGATGACTGCCGCTCTTGGTATCTATGCCGCAGGATATTTCTGGGGCAAAAAGATCGTCGATATAAAACTATAAAAATATGGCTCCTTTTTTGTTTGATATGTCTCTTTACAAATCGTAAATACGTGTTATAATCACATTATAGTACTCATTCGAGTCTAACGCCGCATTCCGCGGCATGATCCCGGATCCAACGGGGTCATAACCACCAGTATTATTAGTTTAACTGCATATCCATACTGCCAGTTGTTTAAACATTGGCATGCTCAATCATGTACCATCTAAATGTTCATGCAAAGGTGATGTTTTATGGAAAACAAAGCTATGACAGTCGGAGCACTGAGTGTCGTAATAATTGTTCTCATTATTCTATCCCGCAGACAGAAAGTCGCCGAAGCAGAGAAGAAACGCCGTGAACTTCTTAAAGCTGACTATCCGGAGATCATAAGCCGGCTGCTGCTCTATTTAAAAGCAGGTCTTGTATGCCGGAGCGCTTTCTTCCGTATAGCTGCAGATTATAAAAAAGAAATTGATAACGGACAGCCGGAAAGGCCTGCCTTCGATGAACTTTCCGCGGTTTGCAGAGACATGGAAAAGGGACTTGGCGAAGTTGAAAGCTACAGAAAATTCGGGCGGCGCTGCCTTCTTCCATCATACAGGATGCTCTCTGTACTTCTCGAACAGAACATTAAAAAAGGCGGTCCAGCGCTGACCGAACAGCTCGAACGTGAAATGGTGACCGCAAATGAAGAACGCAAACGCCTGGCCCGGATCGAAGGCGAAAAAGCATCCGTAAAGCTTCTGCTGCCCATGGGCATGATGCTTATCGTAGTAATGGCGATAGTGATCGTTCCGGCAATGATCTCGTTCTGAAAACTGATACCGGTAACTATATCCCAGACTATGCGGACTATTTTGTTCAGATCAGGCTGCAGATCGTATTTATTAATACTTAATTAACAGGATAATACGGTTCCCCCGTATTAAATAAACTACAACAGGAGGAATGAAAATGAATGCTATCAGAAACTTTTTTATCAGAGAGGACGCTGTTTCTACTGTCGAGATCATTTTGATCCTGGTGGTTCTTATCGCCCTTGTCGTACTTTTCAAAGATCAGATCACGGCTCTGACCGAAAGTATTCTTTCGAAAGCCACGAGCCAGGGCAGCGGTATATGACGGAACCGTTGTAATTATGAAAAGAGGAAGTATAACCGTATACCTGAGTCTGGTACTTTGCGTGATCATGGCACTCATCTTCGTTTCCATCGATTCTGCAAGATATTCATGCGGCCGCGCCATGGTCGCCCTGGCTGCCGATGAAGGACTGTTCTCATTATTCGGAAAATATGACAGGATACTGTATGAAAAATACGGCCTTCTCATGATCGATGGAGGATATGGGCAGGGACAGGTCAAACCGGGTACACTGCTCGAAGAAACAGCCGCCGTTATGGAGAAAGTCCTTTCTCCCGGCCTCTTTTCCGGTAATCTGTTTAAGGCCGGCATAGAAAGGAAATCCGTAACAGGCTACGTGCTAGCCACCGACTCGGACTATGCTATGCTGAAGGAGCAGGTCCGCGCACTGATGTCCCTGAAACTTGGAACGGATATGGTATCTTCCCTGCTCGGTTCTTACTCAGAGGCCGCCGATACACTGCAGCTTGCGGAAGGTTCGGATGCTGGCGGTTCTGACGCCATCAAAGCAGAATATGAAGCTCAGCGCGCAATTGCCGAGCAGACCGCCGCAGCTGCAGTTCAGGCCTCTGCAGCACAAAATGGCATAACGGAAACGGAAAACACAGCTGTTTCCGTACCGGAAGATTTCGTTAATCCTCTTGACAACATCACAGCCATCATGAAGTTAGGCTATTTGTCTTTTCTTGTCCCCGATATAGGAAATATCTCTTCGATGAGTCTACAAAAGTCGACACTCGTAGAAAAGAGGAAACTCGCTTCCGGTCTGGGCGTAATGCCGGCATCCGATCCTTCCATTACGGACAAACTGCTTTTCGCTAAATACATTATCGATTTCTTTCCTAATTTTCTGTCAACGAACAATGCCCAGGGACTTAAGTATCAGGCTGAGTTTGCCATAGCCGGTAAATACAAGGATATCGACAACCTGAAATCTGTTCTTTACAGGCTGCTGCTGATAAGAGAAAGCTTCAATTATGCCTATCTTATGTTTGACGCAGAAAAGCAAAGTTCGATAGAGGCTTTAGCCTTCACGATCTGTACTTTCCTTATGATCCCGGAATATACAGAGCCTGTAAAAAATCTCATTCTGCTGGGATGGGCGTATTGTGAAAGCCTCATGGATGTAAAGTCGCTGCTTTCAGGCGGCAAAGTCCCGATATTCAAAGATTCTTCCACATGGATAACAACTCTTACCGGCCTGTCATACCTCACTCCCGGCACTCCCGCTCCTGACAGCGGCAAAGGATTCACATATGAGGAATATCTCTGCCTCCTGCTGATGATGAAGTCCGGCAATGATCTGGCTGTACGTATTGCAGATCTGCTTGAATATAACAGGCGGATCATAGGGAATGAGAGCGGGTTTTCCCTGGATACCTGCATCTGCTCTCTCGAGATCAGGATCGAAGGCCGCATAAGCGGACATGAATATTCACTGTTAAGGAGTTATGCCTATGACACAGCTTAGAAAAAGACTATTCCCGGGGCATAAAAGGGTGCCCTTTACTCCGGCTGCTGTTTCTTATTGCAGTTCTGAAATCCAAATCTATCATCAAATCTCTCTTCCGAACATCGGAACGATATATGACGCATTTTCGCCCCCCACGAAAATATGCGGCAGCCGGATCCAAAGGGTTCCCTTTTGTGCCCCGAAGTCTTTTAAACGAGCAAGTCTGACCGTAGAAGCGGCTCTTACCCTGCCTCTTTTCTTTCTGTGCATACTCTCTATTATAAGCATTATGAATGTTTACGGAGAAAACCTGGACAGGGCTGCCGCGCTCCGGGACACCGCCATGGCAGCCGCAACTCTTTCTTCTTCAGGTACAGATGAAGTTTTTATCGACCTGAACGTTCCTCATAGATTTACTCCGTTTTATCTGCCAAAAGGATCCTTCGGGGTTTACATCCCCTGCCGCGCGTATGTAAGAACCTGGAACGGCAGGGATGCAGATTCTCTGACGTCAGGGCAGGCAGACAGTTCCGAATATGTCTACTTGACCGAAAACGCAAGCGTTTACCATACTTCTCCGGATTGTACGCACATCGATCTGAGCATACACGCTGCAAATGCTGCTTTTCTTCCTTATATGACGAACGATTACGGCGAGAGCTACTGTCCATGCGAAAGATGTATGTCCGGCGGCTCTGCCGGATCGGTAGTCTATGTTACAAACTGTGGCAGCAAATACCATTCTTCTGCCGAATGCAGCGGTCTTACCAGAAGTATCGAACTTGTTTCTGTTGATGAAACCGGAGGTCTTTGCGAATGCAGCCGATGCGCGGCTTCGCGCAGATGAATAATATTATGATGACCGAATCTTTTATACCGCTGTTCGTCCTGTCCGCAAATGCCGTATATGATATTTTACACAGAGAGATCCTGCTTTCTTCAGTTCTTGCCATGGGCATGGCCGGAGTTCTTTACCGCTGCTGCTATTTATCTGACGATATCACAGGCATGCTTACCTCTTTGATTCCCGGCCTTTTTCTTATGGCCATGTCACTGATATCCGGAAACCGGATCGGAAAAGGCGATGCTTTGCTTTCCTTATGTCTTGGCGAATGGCTCGGGCTGGCTGACTGTATCCTTGTGATCTTCCTGGCCTCCGCAGGCTCTTCTGCCGCAGCTGCAGTTCTGTGGATGAAAAAAAAGAAAAATTCAGAAATACCATTTGTCCCCTTCCTGCTGTCCGGATATATCCTGCAGATCATATTGCTTAACACAGGGAGTATATGAACATATGAATAACTGGAAAAAAGCTTCATTTACTGTAGAAGCGGCTTTTATAGTTCCTTTTTCACTTCTTATTATAGTGATACTTATCGGATTCTGTTTTTACGAACACCAGATAAACTGGTGCAAAGGCGCAGCTTATGAAGCTGTACTGTACGGCATATATGAAGGCGATTCCGATGATCAGGCTGCCCAGTCTGCCGCCGAAAGGCTTCGGGAGCGTTCTGACGAAGCTCCTGTGAACGTTGGTGAGATAAACACATCTTTTTCTCATCATATCGGTATAAAAGCGGCTTATGAAACCTCCGTTCTTCCGGGTGTATTCGGAGATATCTATAAAATATCCAACGAAGTCTCTCTTATCCGTTACGAACCATCCCGTAAAAAACTTCTTGAATATATTATAAAAGATTTACAGGTGTGAATAATGAAGATCAATTTCAGAAAAGATTCAGACAGACAATACATGATAATCAGCCCCGGGCAGGAGAAGCAGGCGTTTTCCACTTACCGCTTAAGAATGCTGACAGAAAACAGGATAAACTCTCTTCTGCCCTGCCGCAAGGCAGAAATTGATTGCGAAGAACTCCTTTATTATGATATCAGCGGGCTGACATCCCTGACAGATTATCTAAGCTCAAATCCGATAAGGAGCGATACCCTGCAGGGATTCTTAAGCGGACTTTTACAGCTTATAGAAAAGCTTGAAGATTATCTGCTGTGCGCAGACAATCTTATTCTTGTTCCTGATTATGTATTTGTATCACAAAAGGGAAAACGTTTCTTCTTTGCCGCACTTCCGGCCAACGCCGGCCCGCTATGCCGGAGCATGCTGCGCCTTTCAGAGCTTTTTATCACAAAGATCCCTTATGATGATAAAAAAGGCTCCGAGATCGGATACAGTCTTTACCAAAGCTGTATAACAGGCAAGTTAAGTCTTGATGATCTCGCCCGCCTTGCTTATATACCGGATAACGATTCCGAGATCGATGAAAAGCCGCGAAAAAACGAGCCTTCATTCCCGGAATCTGTATCCGGACTTTCCTTTGAAAGTCTTACGCAAAATGATAGTCTGTCTGATAAAAAGCAGCTGAATGAGAAAATCTCCGGTTTCTTAAGCCGCATTATAGGAACGCGGAAAAAAGATATCATCCGCAAGAAAACAGGAACGAATGATGTTGACTTCTTAAAAGCCCTTACGGAACAGCCTGCTCATGAATATGAAAAGTTCGATGAATTTTCGGAAAGCACTATAGACCTGTCGGCAAATCCTAACACCATGACATCCAATCAGGCCTTGCTTATATCAAAGTCCGATCCAGGGGTCAGATATATTCTTATCTCTGAAAGCTATGTAATAGGCAAAGCCTCAGCAGGGGCTGACATTACGATCGATAAAAAAACTGTCAGCCGTGTTCATGCACGCTTAAAAAAAGGAGCCGGATCGTATTTTATAAACGACCTGGGGTCAAAAAACGGAACATATATAAACGGAGAACGAATATCAGGAGGAAGAGGAGTTTTTCTTTATGATGGCGATGAGGTAAGTTTTGCTGACGCTGACTATATTTACAGGCTCGAAAGCAGCCATATAAGATAAATAATTATAATATTTCCTTTTTAATAACGATATTTTTTGCAAATATTCATCACATTTGATATAATACAGAAAATTAATATCTCATGTTCTTGTTTTCGAACTTGAGGCACATTGCAACAAAGAATCGATTACATTTTAACAGGAGGAAAAAAATGAAAAAAATCACCAGTTTAATGATCGCTGCAGCAATGGTCGTTACCATGTTCGCTGCTCCATTACCCGCAGCTGCCGCCGATGATATCGAAGCCATTGCTACTGAAGCCATCGCTGAATATGAGACTCCAGAAGGCTATGAATGGCCCGAACTGACCCTCACCGTAAACGACTATAACGTTCCCGGATCAGGTCCCGCCCTTGCGACCCAGCTTGCCTGCAAATTCATTGAAGGCGTTACCGAAGGCAAGATCAAATGCGATGCCTATTACGGTGGCACCCTCGTCGAAGCTACAGACTCCTTCGCTGCATGCGCAGAAGGTCTCTGCGACATCACCTTCTATCTTTACACTCTGAATTCCGGTGTATCCACGATCCACCAGCTCTTCACAAACTTCTTTACCCGTGAAATGCCTAACATGGTCGGAATGCTGGAGATCATGAATGACACTATTAACACTGTCCCGGAATTCCGTGAGGAGTTCATGGCTCAGAACCTTTATGAGATCGTTGCCTGCCCGACCGGCTCTTCCCGTCTCCAGTTTAACGATGCTAAGCTTTGCGAATCTATCAAGACTCCGGATGACCTTAAAGGCCATATCGTCCAGTCCGACGGTTACAACACGACTGCCTGGGCTAACCACGGCGTATCCGGTATTGCGATGCCGCCTGCAGACTGGTACACCAACCTCGACCGCGGCGTTGTTGACGCACTTGCGATGAACATGCCCGGATGCAAAGACTTCGGTCTGTTTGATGTCACCAACGGATATCTTGAGTTCGGCAACAACGGTGGTTGCATGCAGTCCGCTGACGGATACTTCGCGAACCTTGATAAATGGAACGAATGGGATCCCGAGGTTCAGGATCTGATCACCGCAGCATTCGCCTTAGGCGTTAAATTCAACTGTGAACGTGATGACGTAGCCACGATCGAGAACACTGAATCAGAAAAAGCTGCAGGAAAATACTTCAATACGATCCCTGAAGAAGATATGCAGCCCTGGTATGATCTGGGTCTTGAAAGCGCAGAGCTTTGGAAAGCCGATCTTGAAGCTCAGGGAATCGATGCAGATGCCGTTTACGATGGCTACATGGCTGCTATCGACAACTGGTTTGAAGAAAACAAATAACGGAAAGCTTTAAACAGGTTTCCAAAAAAGGGCTGCCGCAATTTGCGGCAGCCCTTTCGTTTACGCACTATTATTATCTTCACTCTTCCCGTTTGGGAAACCTTTGTCTTTTCAAAAAAGCCTGATCAGAATTTAGCTGCAAGCTCTTCAGCGAGATCATTATTCCCAATTGCTGCAAAATACTCTATCGCATTAACAAGTACTGCAAATGCGAATACTATTGAGCAAATGATCTCGAAAAGATAGAACGGAGACAGCGGGAACTTAAGCATGGCTGAAGTATAATTGTTCTTCATCGCCAGCTGATACTGCAGTACCGCCGCATATGTAAGGACACATAACGCGAACGTTCCAAGAAGACTGGTAACTCCGCAAAGGAACATTGCTCCCTTTCTCGGCATCTTCATGAGTACCATTGAAACACGTATGTGAGAACCCTGCTGCTGTGCATAGGCAAAGGAGGCGAAAACGCCAACGAACATCATCTGTTCAACGATCTCGTATGCGCCAAGCACCGGACTGCTGAATATAAATCTCATTACAACATTAATGACGATAAACGCCATGATAACGAAAAACGCCACAAAGGTTATGTATCCGAGAATACTGTTAAGAAAAGAACTGATTTTTTTCAAAGCCTTCATCTTACCACCCTCCTTAACCGTACAGCGCATTCGGTATTATAAGCGCGATCTGCGGGAATGCTATAAGCAGCAGCGCTCCAATGAACAGTGCAAGCAGATACGGAACTGATCCTGCGAATATCGTGCTAAGCGGTATGTCACGGACAATACCCGAAAGCACATAGCAGTTCATTCCTACAGGCGGAGTTATGAAGCCCATCATCATGACCACGATGATGATAACGCCGAACCAGATGGGATCGAAGCCAAGTCCGGTAACGATCGGAAGGAAGATCGGAACTGTAAGCATTACCATCGGAAGCGCATCCATGAAGCATCCAAGTACAAGATAAACAAGGATTATAACAACAAGGATCAGATATTTGGAAACATCCCAGCCATCGATCGTGGAAGCCAGCTTCATTGGCAGCTGTGTGATGGAAAGGAAGGAACCAAATACCATGGCGCCGATAACGATGAGGTATGTCATGGACGTTGTCTTTACGCTGTCCCACATTACCTTTGCGAAACTCTTCAATGTGAATTTCTTCTTTGCGATAAAAATGATCAGTGAAAGAAGGCAGCCTGCCGCCGCTGCTTCGTTGATCGTGAATATTCCGGAGAACATTACGTAGAACGTACCAACGAACAGGATGATAACATCCCAGCATTTTGCGAGAGAAACAAGCTTCTCTTTCATTGAATAGCTTTCACCTCTAGGAGCAAGCGACGGGTTTCTTTTTACCTGCAGAACGATCATGATAATGATAAGTACTGCAAGCATGATACCCGGAAGGATACCGGCTGCGAACAGACGTCCGATCGATTGCTCTGAAATAATACCATATACGATAAAGCATGAGCTTGGTGGGATCATAACACCAAGGCCGCCGCCAACGGCAACCGCACCACATGAAAGCTTGTCAGAATAGCCGTATTTTCTCATCTGCGGAATAGAAACGATACCCATCGTAGCGGTAGTTGCATTTGTAGAACCGCAAATGGCACCGAAGGCTGCGCAGGCTGCAACAGTAGCGCAAGCAAGTCCGCCGCTTATTCTGCCCATCCATTTATAAGCTGCGCTGTAAAGGTTCTCGCTCATACCTGACGCAAAAGCGAAATTACCCATCATAATAAACAGTGGTACGACAGTCATCGAATACGAAGCAGCCTGTACATACGGCACTGTCTGAAAAACGCCGATAGCTGCTTTCCAGTTTACTGCGAGTCCGTAGCCTATAAAGCCGACAAGCAGCATCGAAAGTCCTATGTTCATGCCGAGGAACATGAGGACAAGGAGCAGCACTATACCTAAAACGGCAAGCGTTGTTAAATTCATCTTCATAGATAAAGCCCTCTCAAGGAAAATATCAGATTGATCTTCTTACGACGGCCGGTCTTATGAACCGGCCGCCGAAAAAAGTGTTTTTATTATGACTGAACTTCAGTCATGATTATTTTTTAATAATGATTATTCGCCTACTTCAAGGTCAGCGATCGTCTCAAGAATAGTATCTCTGTCGATGTAATACTTCTCAGCAAGCTCTTCAGCATCTTTTACATAAGCATCAACATCGATCTTGTCCTTATTGTTCTCTTTCCAGGTATCAATAAGGCCTTCGTTGTAAGAAGCAAACTCTTCTACAGCTTCTTCTGTAAGGTCGATCGGTTCGCAGCCTGCTTCGATGCATGCTTCATAACCACGGTTCTCATCGTACTCATAGACCCATGCAAGGCCCATGGAAGCATCAAGTCCTGAATGCTCAAGGATGATGTTCTGAAGGTCTTCCGGAAGCTCATTGAAGCTGTCCTTGTTCATCATGAGGTAATAAGGTCCGCAGTATACCGGATATGTTACAAGGTATTTTGTAACTTCCTGGAGTCCGAAGCTTACCATACCTGACCAGTCAAATACA
>CADBMM010000132.1 GCA_902795795.1 uncultured Lachnospiraceae bacterium
TGCAGGGCCGTATGATATCATCCAGAATATAAAAGTTCATATGAAGATCTCCTTTTACCAGCTTTTCCTCCCGCCTGACAGCTCAACATATCATGAATGATCTCAGGTAAGAATACATATCTCAATACGGTTGGTCACTTGCGGCTGCTGAAGAGCAGTATGGAAAAAAGGACCAGAATGATCCCTATGATCTTTACAGCCGTGATTCCTTCAGAAAATACGGCGACTCCTATGATGGTGGCGACCACGAGTTCGATCGAGGCCACCACCGGGACCTTGCTCGTCTGCCTGATCCACGTCAGCCCGCTGAAATAAAAGCTGTGTGCCAAAGCGGTCGCTATCAGGCCGAACAGAAGTCCTAATAAGATGATATGTATGTTGAAAGGCTCCTCAACTGTCGTCCACGGACGGCGTACCAACGCTATAAAAACGCAGCCGAAGAAGAGATTATAAGCAGCTACCGCAAACGGCGAACCATGCTCCTGCATCGTAATCCTGCCGAAAACGGCTGTCATTCCATAGGTAAGCCCCGATCCTATACCCATAAGAATTCCGACCGGTGCAAGTGAGGCGGCGCTGAAATTCCCTCCGGTGGCGGTAAGAACGCACCCGGCCACATTGACCAGCAGTGCGAACCATCTCAAAGCCGTCAGCTTTTCCTTGAAAAGCATCATGCACATAATGCTTGTGAACACAGGAGCGGTATACATAAGTACGGAAGCGACTGACATTCCGTTCATACTGATGGATGTGCTGTAAAGAATATTGAATACTCCCTGGCAGACGATCCCCATCAGTATGCAGGAGACCAGCGTCTTCTTTCCGATCCTGAACGCTTTCGGGCCGCCAAAGGCCAAGGCCAGCAGAGCTACCAGGACAGATCCGAAAAGCAGCCGAAGAAAACTTGTGTATGACGACGAAGATCCATGGGCCTCCATCAGCTTGACGAACAGCCCGATCGTTCCCCAGAGACATCCGGTGATGAATATTTTTATAAAGCTTTTAAATTCGTAATCCATTAACGTACGTCTTCTGTCTTTCCGGATGTTTTAGTCCAGTAAGTATACATCGATTATGTCTTCCAGCAGGGTTGGACGCAAGGGTCTTTCTGATGTCTCATGAGTCAGGATCAGATCGATCCCGGGAAACAGGCCGTTACGCATGTAGGCCTCTATCTTTCTGAGTACATGATCCCGATTTGACTCATCATCCATCATGCCCAGGTGCTCCCAGTACATCGTTTTTCTTTGCGGTACATTCAGGACTGTGAAATTTGGATGTACCGTTCCGAACCCTCTCAGTTCCAGCGGTTTTTCATAATGGAACGGAATCGTCTGTTTCTCCAGCATTTCAGCTATCAACAATTCTGTTTCTGATCTCACCCTTATTTTATTTCCTGTGTAATATTCAGGAGCTTCAGGATCAAAACCTTTTTTATCGTAAACAACGTTCATCCATTTTTCTATATAGCCTTCCTCGGTGTCGTCAAAAGGATCGATCAGCTCTCTTCTGACCGGATTCATTTTTTTCAATATTTTTTCTTCGGGACTGGAAAAGAATTCTTCTCCATCTTCATCAATTTCTGTATAGAAATCCGCAAGTCTGGATATAAGGTCGCTCTCTTCCTGAATACTTCGAAGGATCTTACGGTCATAGTCTGCCTGTGCAAGCCTTCGTATCCTGCCTGCCTGCGTCTTCGGAATGTACTTCCCACAGTTATCTGCTTTTTGCGTGACCTCATAGAACCTGGGCTTGCCTCTGCTCATGCTTATCCTGAGCCTCCCGGACGGAGCTGCGCGCAGAGCCTTTTCCAGCGCTTCGATCCTTTCCTCTATGACATCTTGTCTGTTTTGTATTTCTTCAAATAAATTACTCATATCTTAAACCGGTAGCCTACTCCCCAGATCGTTTCTATGTACTGTGGCTTGGAGGAATCATATTCGATCTTCTCTCGGATCTTTTTGATATGTACGGTGACAGTGGCGATATCACCCACGGATTCCATATCCCAGATTTCTTTAAAAAGCTCGTCCTTTGTATAAACGTGGTTTGGATTTGATGCAAGAAATGTGAGCAGGTCGAACTCTTTAGTCGTAAGAGTCTTCTCCTCGTCATTTACCCACACGCGCCTTGCCGTCTTGTCTATTTTCAGGCCGCGGATCTCTATTACATCGTTCTGCGGCAGGCCGTCGCCTATAAGGCGTTCATATCTTGCAAGATGAGCCTTTACCCTTGCCACCAGCTCGCTGGGTGAAAACGGCTTGGTTATATAATCATCTGCGCCAAGTCCAAGGCCTCTGATCTTGTCGATATCATCCTTACGGGCGGATACCATAAGGATCGGCGTATTCTTTTTATCACGGATCTGCCTGCATATCTCAAATCCGTCTATTCCGGGCAGCATCAGATCCAGGATGAACAGGTCGAAATCTTCGCTGAGCGCACGGGCAAGCCCGGTTGTGCCATTGTCCTCAACTTCTACCTCAAAACCAGAAAGCTCGAGATAATCCTTCTCAAGCTCAGCGATAGCTTCTTCATCTTCTATTATAAGTATTTTACTCATCGGCTTTTGCCTCCACATATTTTCTTAAAACAAAATGCACGACCGTCCATTCGCCTTCCCTGCTTGTCGCCCAGACGCTTCCGCCATGATCCTCAAGGATCTTCTTTACTATGGAAAGGCCTATGCCGCTGCCGCCTCTGGCAGAATTCCTGGACGCATCGGTACGGTAGAAGCGGTCGAATATCTTCGGCAGGTCGCTGTTGGCTATTCCCCGCCCGTTATCTTCGAATTCGACCTGGATGAAATCATCTTTATCCAATACCCTGATATCTATTCTCTTTTCAGGCTTATCCATGTATTTCATGGAATTGCTGACTATGTTATGGATCACGCGGGTAAGCTGCTCGGCGTCTCCTATTATCACAGTGTCCGTCCCGGCGATCTCGTTAGTATAGGTATATTTAATATCCCGGCTTTCAAAATCCAGCTTCAGCTCATCAACACAGTCGTCCATGAAAGTGCCGGCGTTTATTTTCGTAAATGTATAAGGGATCCTGTTAGTATCTATTCTCGAATAAATGGTCAGCTCGTTTATGAGTCTGTCCATCTCATTGGCCTTGTTGTAGATCGTACGGATATACTTTTCCTGCTTCTCAGGCGTACCGGCAACGCCGTCCAGAATACCCTCGCAATATCCTCTTATAGCCGTAAGGGGAGTCTTCAGATCGTGTGAGATATTGCGGATCAATTCCTTGTTTCCGCTGTCCGAAGCCACCTTCTCCTCTGCCGACTCTTTAAGCCTTTTTCTCATCTCCTCGAAGTCTTCGCAGACCTCGTCCAGCTCCTGCACGCCGCTCTTTTCAAGTTCAAAATCGAGGTTGCCGTCTCTTATGCTCTGGGCGCCTTTTTTGAGCTGCATAAGGGGATTTATGGTCGTAAAGTACAGCCACACACCCATTACAAGAGAGGTGAGCACCAGAATAAGTATACATGTAACGACCAGATCGCGAAGCCACCTTGCCATGCCAGGCAAGATCTGGTTCATATTGGTAAAAATGATTATTTCGCCCGTGTCTCCGTCTGCAAATTCCACATTTACAGACTTCACAAGGCTTAGCATATCCGAACGTATGACCATCCAGTCGCCGGATCTGTCATCCGGAACCTCTTCAGCTTCCGGCAGCTTTTCCGCTATCTCATCATCTGAAAGTGCTGATCCATTAAAAAAGATCCGGCCGTTTTTCCGGACTACGACAAAAGACTGATTTGCACTTATATCTGAATTGAATCCTTCAAGGAACTCCTTATTGGAAAGCACCGAAGGGTCGGCGTCGGCAGCTTCCGCCAGCCTTGCCGCTTCTCCTGCCGCAATGCTTTCTATGATCATGGAGTTGTTCATCAACCCGGAATAAGAAAGATTTTCAACGCCGTATGTTTCACCATAGGCCCGAAGTCTTGTGCTTAAGGGCTGTGAAAGCATTACCGTCATGAGAATGATGGGTACAATAATCACTGCCAGGAAGGCCAAAGCGATCCTTCCTGTCAGTGATAAATGTTTTCTTTGTTTCTTTTTATCAGATCCGCTGTTCAAAAGTTCACCCTTTATCCGCCGTCTTTACTCCTGCGGATTGTTTCTGCTCTCCAGCTCATCAACTTCTTTCTGAAGTACGAGATGCGCCGGCAGGCCGTTTATCATAACGGGAAGGTTTTCTCCGAGGATCAGCGGGCGGGCGTATGCTATGAATTCATCTGAAACATTGCTTCCATCGTCGGTTATCCATTCATGAGGCACACATCTTTCAACGTTTGAAACATTATGCACATCGCAAAGTCCGACGTTGCATACATAAGGCTCGTTCTGCTCACGGACAAGCGTTGTCATAAGTCCGGTGCGTCCGTCGCAGCAGGCTTCAACAGCCTTTGCGCCTGAAGAAAATGCTTCCTGAACATCTGTATATGAACTGATGTGAGCCGCACATCTCTGAAGAGTTGAAAGCTCGATCGGACGGGTCTTCACGCCGAATTCCTTTTCGCAGTATGCTGCCAGGAAAGCTGCGGTTCCTCCCATCTGCTTATGGCCGAAAGCATCGACTGCTACGTCTTCCCTGCTCATCTCGCAGACAAAAGTTCCGTCCGCCAGATGGATGCCTTCTGAAACGGCGATCATGACATTGTTCTTTTTCTGCAGAAGTGCAGCGACCTTATTCCTGAACTTCTCCAGATCGAAATCGACCTCCGGAAGATAGATAGCATCCGGTCCGTCGCAGTCCTCTCCTCTTGAAAGAGCTGCAGCCGCCGTAAGCCATCCGGCGTTTCTTCCCATGATCTCCATGATATAAATAGTCTTCTTTGTGGAATAAACTATCTCATCGAGAATGCATTCCTTTATGGAAGTGGCGATATACTTGGCAGCACTGCCGTAACCCGGCGTGTGATCCGTTTCGGCAAGGTCGTTGTCGATGGTCTTCGGCGCACCGATAAAGCGGATATCCGAGCCGACCATTTTGCCGTAATCACTCAGCTTCCTGATAGTATCCATTGAATCGTTTCCACCGATATATATAAAGGCTTTTATATCCCTTTTATCAAGAATTTCGAAGATCCTCTCATAGGTTCCTCTGGCCTCGTCTATCTCCGGAAGCTTGAAACGGCAGGAGCCCAGAAACGCCGCCGGAGTCTTCTTCAGAAGCTCGACCTCGTAGCTTTTATCGATTATTTCTTTAAGATCCACAAGTCTTTCGAAAAGCAGCCCCTGGATACCGTTGCGCATTCCGTAGATCTTGTCAAATCCACGCTCTTTTGCCCTGACAAATACTCCCGCCAGCGATGAGTTGATTACTCCTGAAGGGCCGCCTGACTGCCCGACGACTAAATTAGCCATTATATGTACTCCTTTCGAAATAAAA